>NZ_JBFUHJ010000023.1:0-39150 GCF_056402455.1 Paenibacillus sp. P4_A7
CTGTGATTTAGTGTCATGGGATGAACTTAAATGCAGGTTAGATCGATTCATTCCCTCCTTTAGGTGGATTAATTGCATATTCTGAAACTAAATCGTCACTATTTTAATAGTAACTCTCATTAATTTCACATTTTGAAACTAATTAAACGTTACCTCTAAGCTACCCAAAGAATAGGTACTTTCACAGCAGCATCCTATCGACCAGTAGACGAATAGTTCCTATCACAGTAATAACCTATCGACCAATTGAAGAATAGTGGAAATTAGTCGTTTTTCCTTGTCACCTAGCAATCATTTTTTGAGATTACTTATTTTAGATGATTACTAGGCATGATTTAAAATTCAAGAAGCTTGCATGAACTGGATAAAACCTCCTCTCAATAAGAATACTTTTTATACAACTTTTTTAAACCCACAATCGTTTTACATGCCGAGGTGAAGAAATTGCCGACTGATGAACAGTTAATTCAAGAAATTCAGGGCGGGAGCCAAGCTGCCATGGAGGTGCTCGTTAAGCGTTACTACAAGCGGATTTATGCCTATTTATATCGTAAGACAACAAGCAGTCATACAGCATACGATCTGACGCAGGATGTATTTATCAAAATGGTCCAGAACCTCCCCTCCTTCAAAAGTTCTGGCTCCTTCAGCAGTTGGTTGTTCACAATTGCCGTGAATTGCAGCAGGGACTATTACAGGTCTGCCGCATACAGACAAGCATCGGCTGCTAGCGAATATGTGGAGCATCTAGAACAGAAGCAAGAGGAATCAGTCTCCTACATTTTCGAGAAAAATGAGTCGAGAACGCTGCTTAAGCAAGCGGTACAGGAGCTGCCGGACATACAGAGCGAGGCTATTTTGCTGAAGTACTATCATGATTTGAAAATCAAGGAAATCGCAGCTATTACGAGCACGAATGAAAACACGGTAAAGGCTCGATTGCGACAAGGGCTGGAGAAGCTGAAGAAGAGGCTTGGGAGGGATGATCATGAACAAAAAAGATACACATAAGCATTCCGCAAAAAGAGCTGAGTATGATGAGCTTGATTCTTTCGATCAAGAGTTCCGAGAGTTCATGAACGAGTATACGGTTGAATATCCGGGCGAAGAGGCCATTATGCAAACGATTGATACATTGAGGCCTTATGTGAAACAGCCCGAGGTACGTCGGAAGACTGGTTTTCCTTTTAGCTTGGCTATGCTCAAAATGCTTCATATCCGCACAAGCTTTTGGCTGCTGAACGCGCTCTTTTTTGTKGGCGGCTTGCTCGCGTGGGGAGTATGGGAAGGTAATCCCTACTCGATTATGCTGCTTCTCTCTCCGGTACCTTTTTTACTTGGCCTGCTTGAGGTATTTAGAGGTCGTGATGAGGGTCTAATGGAGCTGGAGATGTCATGCAAGTATTCTGCGCAGCAGATTATGTTATCTAAAATGCTAGTTATCGGCAGCTACAATTTGCTGCTTAGTTTTATATTGCTTATTATATTTGGCTTGTTCGGTGAGCCGCTTCTTTTATCAAAAATCATTATTTTCTGGGTGACTCCATTTACGGCAGCTTCCAGTATCGGATTGGCGGTAGCGAACCGAGTACGCAGTATGATTTCGATACCATTTACGCTGACGATCTGGATATTTATCGTACCTTTAGTCATTGAATTCACGAAATCAGAAAACATAGATGGTTTTTACACAGGTGTGGGTGCGGCAGTTTCCATCTTTGCAGTTTTAATGTTTGTGCTACAGATCAAACGTTTAAGAAGAGGTGAGTTTGTTGATATTATCCATTGAGAGAGTCAGTAAGCAATTTGGTCATAAAAGGGCTTTAGAGGGTGTAACCTGTGAATTAACAGAAGGGGTATACGGTTTTCTAGGTGCCAACGGCTCAGGAAAAACAACGCTGATGCGAATTCTCGCAGCTGTTTCAAGGCCAAGCTCTGGAAGAGTACTATGCGATGGTGTAGATATACAAGTGATGGATGAACGCTACCGCGATTTGCTAGGCTATTTACCGCAGCATATGGGATTATATAAAAATTTTACAGTCACCAAATTTCTCTTGTATATCGCCTCGCTAAAAGGGATCGAGAAAACCGCAGCGGAAGCTAAAGTAGAGGAACTGCTGGAGGTTGTCCATTTAACAGATGAGAAGCGGACGAAGGTCGGTAAGCTATCGGGAGGTATGAAGCAACGTGTTGGCATTGCACAGGCATTGTTGAATGATCCGAAGATTATCATAGTAGATGAACCGACTGCGGGACTTGATCCGAAGGAGCGTATTCGTTTTCGTAATTTACTGTCCTCAATAGCAAGTGAACGTATCGTTTTGCTGTCTACACATATCGTCTCAGATATTGAGTACCTCGCAAAGGAACTTCTAATTATGAAGCGGGGTATGCTAATTCAGAAGGCAAAGCCTCAGCAGTTGCTTGAAGGCTTGAAGGATAAAGTATGGACAATCCGAGTGCAGCAGTCAGAGATAGGTGCTCTTCAAGCTCGGCATAAGGTTAGCAGTTTAATCAACAACGAAGATGCCATTATCGTACGTATTTTGTCCGATTATAAGCCAGATCCGCGTGCAGAGGCAGCTGTACCTAATCTTGAGGACCTTTACTTGTATTATTTTGATGAGGAGGCTGTGAAGTRAAATCCTTATTATCATTTGAACTTTACAAAATTTATCGTCAAAAAAGTATTTACATCGCCCTAATTATTCTTCTAGGACTTATAACGGTGAACTTGATCGTTCATGCGACAAGTGATAATTCGTCCTACTATAAGGATTGGGAGGGCGAGCTTACTCAGGAAAAGGTCGATCGTGCACAAGCAGAAAATGCGATAATAATGGATAAAATGGAATCGGAAAAGGAAACACTAACAGATCAAGAAAAAGCAATGTCCGGCTTATATAAGAAAATAAGAAATTTGCATAATCTAGAAGCGCAGAGGTTGTCGGGAGTAGAATATTTTCATTCCTTGGAGGAAAAAGAGATAGGCGGCTATGTACAGCGCCAGAATGAATTACTCCTCAAGATGTTCGAGAGCTACAAGATCGATCAGATTTATTATAGCCGTGCTCCTAGCGAGATGATTGATTTTGTCAATGTTTTCTCAATTCTTATAAGTGGTTCATTAATTCTTGTGGGACTAGCTTCTATATTCTCGAATGAATATGCGACCGGTATGGATCAGTTCCAATTTAGCTCCAGATTTGGACGGAAGCAGGTCGTTACCGCAAAAATAATCTCTTCGATGATTTATGTGGTGTCCATCGTTTTCGTCTGGGTGCTTTACAATTTGATTCTTCGGTTTGTCACTTACGGTGGAGGTGTAGATGGATTTAAGTCCCCTCTACAGGAAGTATTTAAATACCGTAGCTCAACTTATGGTTATGACTTGGGAAACTATATATTGGTTCAAATCGGCATGCATTTACTGGGAGCGCTTGGATTTGCATTAATCGTAATGCTAATCTCTGCTTTTTGTAGGCATACGATAATGTCATTCCTTATATCAGGGTTTATCTTCGGGTTGCCTATTGCTGTTCGCAGTATATTTGATCTGCCGATGCCGTGGTTAAACAAAATACTTGAATTTAGCTATACAGATGTGATGAGGGTAGAAGAGCTATTCATGGAATTCAAAACCATTAATCTATTTGGTCAGCCGATTCTTTATCCGATTGTGGCCATTGTCGTTACGATCGTTTTATCCATGGCTAGTGTTTGGTTGTTATATTACACAATGAGACGTAAGGAAGTTGCTTAAAGAAAGGGAATAGGACAAAGAAGGTTGGGACGGAGGGTGTGAAGGATGCGAAAATCACACGATGGCAGGGCGGAAGGATTTGCGCGTCCACATCCGAAGCCAAAGAGTAATCGTGTACGAAGGGTTAGTATCTGGTTAGCTGTGTTGATTCTATCGATAGCTGCCATACTTACTATTGTATATAAAGTGATGCTGCTTTCACCAACTGCTGAAGCAAGTGCTGCGATGCAAAGCGATAAGCAAGTAACAATCAGCAAGCTCGATAAAGGCTATCGCTTCGAACCCACAATCGAAAGAGAGGGGACTAGCAAGCAGCTTAATCTTATTTTTTATCCAGGTGCTATGGTCGAGCCAGAGAGCTATTCCTTATTTGCCCGTAAACTGGCTGCGGCTGGTTACCGTGTTTACATTGCAAGTATGCCGCTTCATTTAGCGTTCACAGATCTAGACCGCGCTGAATCTTTCATTGCGGAGCATCCGTATGAAAGCTATGTCATCGGAGGACATTCGCTAGGGGGTGTATTCGCTACACGATTTGCTGCTGAACATAGAGAACAACTTGCTGGAGTCTTTCTACTTGCTTCCTATGCAGATAAGAAAGGCAGTCTTGCTCATTCTGGCTTACCGGTGCTGCAAATAACTGCATCAAGGGACGGCGTCTTAAACTGGAAAAGCTGGGGCAAGGCAAAACGTTATATGCCGGCTGAAACGACCTACGTAACGATTGAAGGCGGCAACCATACACAATTCGGTTCGTATGGACAGCAAAGTATGGATAAGGTGGCGACTATATCACCGGAGCAACAGCTCGATGAAGTAAGTGCTGCGCTGCTGGGCTGGATAGGTAAACGGAATAGATAAGATTTTGAATTCGAGAAAGCTGCTTCCTATGGTCCTAATGGGCTATGGAAGCAGCTTTTTTAATGAACTGGACCTTTAGCGTGATATATTAATAAAACAGGAAAATGTTAGAAGGTGTATTTGCAAAGAATGTCGAATTATAGTAGAAAAGCAATATGTATATTTTCGATATTCTGAGGTGCTTAAATGAGATGTATATATAAATCCGTGATAGTACTAGTGCTATCGTTATTCATAGCAGTTTCTTTTCTAGTTAATGAGTCCTATGCGCTATCGGATGAACCGAGTATCGCTATTAATGAGTGGGAAATGAGATGGGAAGCATATCAAGCTGATAGCACCCGTACTTTTGCACTTACTGAGCAAGCAGAAGGATGGTTTCCAGTTAAATATACAGCTGATACTTTGCAAAAACCAGCAAATACCCAATATGCATGGGTCAGAATTAAGCTGCCTGATCTTAAGTGGGTGAGACCGACTTTGCTAATTAGTGAGCTGAATGCTAAAAATGTTACGATTTTTAAGGATGATCAAATTATTTATGAGACTAAGCGCGAATATGCTAATGATTCCAATAAAGTTATACTGCCTCTGACAGCTAATGAGTCTAATAAAACAATTTATATCAGATTAGAAGCGGAAGAGAAAAAAATTGGTATAAAAAAACAACCAATAATAGGGGAATATCAAGATCTTGTTAAAGCGTATATGACAAAGGATATAATGGATGTTATTTTAGGAGCAACACTTATTTTTATTTCACTATCCATGCTGTTATGTCTTATTTTTATGAGCAAGCTGTACGTAAGGAGCTGGAGTTCCTTAAGTATAATCATACTATCTATAGGATTAATGATACTTTCGAATTCTCCGTTTTTTCACACAACCTATAGTGAATTTGGATTAGTATCTTACTATTTATTTGATATATCATCCTATTTATTGATGCCTGCTCTATTTATTTTTTTTGAGAGTATCTTCGGCAATGGACCGTTTGGATTAATAGCTCGTATGCGGAAGGTAATAGTAGTTATCGTAGTTATCTGCATTATTTTATTAGTAGTAAGCATATTTTTTAATCTTTTCCAAGAATGGTATATTTTAATTGGGACAGTAAGCTTTGGGATCTGTGTTATATTTGGAAATGTTGTATTAATAAGCTGCTTGATTTTGTACTGTATACAAAGAAATAAGGAAGCAATTATTTTGACAATTGGATTCGGAATGTTTGCCGCTATAGGAGCAATAGAAATCTCATGGTTTTTTATACAAAATAGGGGCTATAACATGTTAGCATGGAAATGGAGCATTCTTTTTTTTATAATATCTCTAATTATTATTTTATCCAGAAGGATCATGAAAAACTATGATCAAGTAGTTGAGTATTCTAAGCGTCTTGATATATTTAATAATGAGCTGCAACGATCAGAGAAAATGGAAGTGATAAGTCAGCTTGCTGCATCTGTCGCCCACGAGGTGCGTAATCCATTGCAGGTAACGCGAGGTTTTCTCCAGCTGTTAGGGGAAAAATCAGCTAATGAGAAAGACAAAAGCTTTATGCTGCTAGCCATAACTGAATTAGATCGTGCATCTGAAATAATAACTGATTTTTTAACCTTTGCAAAACCTCAAGTAGAGCAAACGACATTGTTAAATATCGCTGAAGAGCTACAGCAAATAGAAGGGATACTTGTTCCATTGGCTACGATGCAGGGAGGAATTATTAAATTGGAGCTGGCACCTAACCTATATATTCGCGGTAATTCTTCAAAATTTAAACAGGCTTTAATTAATCTAATTAAAAACGGGATAGAAGCTTTAGGTAAAGAGGGTTTTATACAGATTCATGCTTATGAAGATAGGGACTCAAATCTAGTTTATATACGAATTAAAGATAATGGAGAAGGAATGGATGGTGTTGATTTATTAAAATTGGGTGAGCCTTATTATTCGAAGAAGACGAAGGGGACAGGATTAGGTCTGATGGTTACATTCCGAATTGTAGAGGCCATGCAGGGTAAACTTACATTCAATAGTACAAAGGGGATTGGAACCGAGGCGGTTATGCATTTCCCATTAGTAAATAAAAAGGGCCGATAGCATATTAAATAGCTTTCGGCTCTTTTTGTCAATTATCAGGAAATTATACCCACATTGGAAATCTAACAGTTGGTCCATCATTCAAGGTAGCTGGGTTCACAGGAATAACCAGATAAAGCTTGTTGGACGTTTCTTCTACAGCTACAATTTCGAAATTATCTGGGATTTCAACTCCAAATGCTTCGTTAATAGCCGCTTTCGGATTAGCGAGAAGTTGTGCTTTGAATGCAGCATCTTCCCATGCCTTTTGGATAATTTGGATTTTTAAGGATTGCTCTGTTGACATGATAATCACCCTTCCTGATATGTATAAGTTTACCATACCAAGTCTATCATGGTTTTTCGACAATTTCTACTTTAAAATGCAAAAATTCTACAATTTTCGAAAGAAAACATAATTCATTGGTCTTATTTTTGGGGAAACTCTATCGAAACGTAGTTATAACAACCTATTTATAAAACGCGAAAATTAGTTTCTATGTCTTATCTGACTATATCAAATGACTCAATCCAGAGTCAGTAACAGTTATGGTTATGAAGGGAAACAGTTATGGTTAAGCATCATTAAAAGCAAGAACCGCCGAATGCTAGGAAACATTCGGCGGTTTGGTTCAATATTATACCCACATCGGAACTTCATTTGGGCTTTTCACTTTTAATTCTGTAGGATTGGGAGGAATAACTAAATAAAGTTTACCAGGTGTTTCGGTCATAGCATTAACTTCAATAGAATCATTGAATTCAATTCCAAATTCATCGCGAATCGCAGCTTTAGGATCTGTAAGAAGACGTTCTTTAAAGGCTTCATCGTTCCAAACTTTTGAGATAACTTGTCCTGTTAGTGCTTGTTCTGTCGACATCACAATCACCCTTCCTCATATGTATAAGTTTACCATACAGAGTTTATCATGGATTTTCGACAATATCTACTTCAAATTACAAATATTATACAATTTAACAATGGAAAACAGGTTCTATTTTCCTTATTTCGTCAAATTGCGAGACAAAAAGTAGTTAAATCCTCCTTTGTGAAGCGCTGCGCGATTTGAGTCTATCGTATCAGATGTCTGATTCAAATGGTTCAACAAGTAAGCGTGGAAATCTACCAACTCTGTAGCTTTCAACTTCATAGCAAGGAGTCTATTATGATTGTCACAGGCAACCTGGACATAGGACTTCATGCAGCCTCTGACATAAATAGATGCTTCTGCTTCTTCTGCTGTAGGCTGTCGATCCAGTTGCCGATCGGAAGCAATCTTGGCGAGTAAACTGTTGTAACAGCCTTCTGCCAAATCCTCCTGCCAATCCGCCCAATCATCCGCCATTTGCAGCGTCATAAGTGTAATATCAATAGCTTCCTCCATGAGGGGAATCATATGACTTCTTGCTGAAAGTAATAAAGCACCTGTACACGCTATTTTAACAGGACCAGCTTTCCCTGCTGTTTTGAGAGGCTCGGTTATAAAGTAATTATCTGTCTTTTCATTCATCACGCTATCGGCCCATGTCGTTACATATCGATTGTAATATTGCCAAAATGATGATTCTGATGGAAACAATTCACGAAATACAGCGAACATCTCAAGTACCAGCAGATTACCAAGAGCGAGCTGTTCCTTCCAATTAGAAGATGGTGTGCTGTCCATTACATCATCCTGAATAAAAAAATATAACATGCCATAGACATTAGCTAATGCAAGCTTTCTGCACTGCTCATCGTTGATTGCAGCAGCCTCTTGCACCCAGAAGGGAAGTAAGCTGCAAATGTAATCTTTGCCGCTGTCATGTTTAACCGGATTGAACTTGTCCGCATATAGTAGACCAATTGTGTTCAAGGGTATGGGGAATGCAGCAATGCGCTGTTCAGCTTCTGTATAGATGAGTTCAAGCTGCTTCTTGTAACGATCATACCATTCCATCATAATGTCYTCCGCGACTTCGTAGTAGTTGGATTTATTTAGACTAGATCTTTATATTTGAGCATATAAATAGAGATGAACGCCCCAAATCTTTTCCTACTATACCACTTCTCTACTAAGAAAAAGTTAACATTTTTAAAAATATGAGGTAAAAACAAACGAACTACTTATTGAGTAAAAAGAGAATATCCAGTAAAATGAGTAAAGGGTTTACAATTTGTTACTGTAATTGGTTCAATCGCTACCATATTTGCAAAACTGGACTAAGGTCGAGGATACTCCTATTACTTGAGCAGGTTTAGAATTTTGTTCTCCTGCATTAAAGTTAATACCAAGATGAGAGTTCTTTAATGTGGAGGTAGTAAGACATGAATAGAGATGTGGAAATTTACGTGCTTTTGACAGATACTAGAACTTTATTTACGAAAACAATCAAATGGTTCACGAAAGACCCGCTGAATCATGCTTCTATAGCATTTGACAGCGATTTAAGTGAGGTTTATAGCTTTGGCAGGAAAAATCCAAGCAACCCATTTTTCGCAGGTTTTGTGAAAGAAGATGTGAGAGGCCAGTTTTTTGAACATTCGATGTGCTCGCTTTATCGTTGTACAATCAGTTATAGCGCCTATATGAACATTCGTTCACAGATACACTATATGGAGCAAAATAGTGATCAATACAAATATAATTTACTAGGCATGCTTGGAATCGTGTTCAATATTGAAATGAAGCGGGAATATGCCTACTTTTGTTCTCAATTTGTAGCTTCGGTATTTGAAGAAAGCGGAGTGAGCTTAGTTGATAAGCCTGCATTTTTCGTAACACCAGGTGATTTAGAGAATACGGCTATACTAGAGTTAGTTTATCATGGGAAGTTGCATTCCTACACGGGATTCAAGGAAATGAAAGCAACAGGAACGTTTCGAACCGCTTGAAGAAGACCTCAATTGTTGAGGTTTTTTTTTATGCTTTTTTTCCTAAAAAATGCAATTGACAATGATTATCATTTAGCCGTATACTTTTTTTTAGAAATGTTACAAATTTCAAATAGATACTAAGAGGAGTCTTTCATAATGAAGCTTAAAATAACTACATTTGTACTAGCATGTGCACTTATTTTTACAGGCTGTGGAGCTAATAATTCTAAAAATGCAGGAAAAGCTGCGGAACCTACTAACACTAGCAAGTCTACTGCAGAGAACGGCAATAAATCAGAGGCGACGGACGGCAACTGGACCGGAATCTTGGAAGACTACCGTCAATTTACCGTTGAGCAGGCAGACAAGTTTATTATAGAAACCGAAAAGTTTGTAACAGCTGTTAAAGGCGGTGATGTAGAAGGTGCAAAGTTATTGTACGCGCCGACACGGATGTATTTCGAGCGTATAGAGCCGATTGCTGAAGCGCTGGGAGATTTGGATCCGAACATTGATGCTCGTGAAAATGACGTGGAGGAGAAGGACTGGCGTGGCTTTCACCGCATTGAGCAAGCTCTTTGGGTGAATAACTCTACCGAGGGAATGGATGAATACGCAGATAGGCTGCTTGAAGATGTAAAGCTGCTTCGTGCGTTAATGGAAACCGTTGAAGTTGATGCGGGATTGCTCGTAACGGGAGCAGTGGAACTGTTGAACGAGGTATCCTCCTCCAAAGTAGTCGGTGAGGAAGAACGTTACTCCCATACGGATCTGTACGATTTTGTAGCGAATGTAGAAGGCGCACACAAAATTCATGAGTTGGTTCAGCCCGTGCTAATTAAGAAAAATGCGGAGCTTAATGAGCAAATCGAAAAAGGATTTACAGATCTTGAGCAAGCGTTGACCGCATACAAATCAGGTGATGGCTATGTGTCCTATTTGGACTTGAAGGAAGAAGATACGAAGAAGCTGAGTCAACTAATAGATGCACTTGCTGAGCCGCTGTCTCAAATGGGTACAATCTTGGAGGTTCAATAAGATGACTCGGTCAACCGAATCAGATTCAAAGCAAGCTGAGGAAAAAGTCAGCGGTATTCTTGATAAATCGATTAGCAGGCGCGATTTACTGCGAATGGCAGGCATCGGGGGGGCTGGCCTAATACTCGGAGCAGCGGGGGTAGGCGGTGTACTCACTGCACAGGATAGAAATGGAACGAAGCCAGCATCAGGTGCAACACCAAAAAGTGATTCTTCAGAGATTGTAGATTTTTATGGTACTCATCAAGCGGGGATCCTAACACCGCCGCAGGATTTTGTGTTGTTTGCGACATTTGATTTGACGACAGAGAAGCTCGCTGATGTGCGCAAGCTGTTCCAAGCATGGACGACTGCAGCTGCATCGATGACCAGCGGTCAAATGCTTGGCAGTGACAATAACAACAATAATTTGCCCCCTTCCGATACAGGGGAGGCGGCAGGTCTGTCTCCATCACGCACGACTATAACGTTTGGTGTAGGTCCTTCTTTCTTTGACTCACGATACGGCCTTGCTGTCAAAAAGCCTGCTATCTTAACTGACTTACCCGCTTTTGGCGGAGATGAGCTGCGAGCAGAGTGGTCAGGCGGTGATATTGGCGTTCAAGTAAATGCGAATGATATGCAAATCGCTTTTCACGCGATTCGGAATTTGGCACGTATCGCCAGAGGCAAGGCTGTGCTTCGATGGACACAGGAAGGCTTCCAACGAACAGGAGGTGCTGATCCGACGGGGGCGACACCTCGTAATTTAATGGGCTTTAAGGACGGTACTGGTAATCCTGACGTTAATAATGAAACAGAAATGAAACAGGTCGTGTGGGCAGATGCTTCTGATGGAGCAGCCTGGATGGCGCAGGGCAGCTACATGGTTGTAAGACGAATTAGGATGCGGATAGAGGTATGGGATCGTTCGACACTTGGTGATCAAGAGACAACATTTGGTCGTCATCGTGAAAGTGGAGCTCCTATCGGCAGTAAGCTGGAATTTGATAAGGTGGATTTGGAGAAGAAGGACGAGAGCGGCAAGTCCATTATTCCTATGAATTCACATGTTCGTCTGACACGTGGTGACGGCTCGGTCAAAATTTTGCGACGCTCTTATTCATACTCTAGCGGTATTGACCATAAAACAGGACAGCTCGATGCCGGACTGCTGTTCATTTGCTTCAATCGCGATTCGCGAAAGCAGTTTATACCTATGCAGCAAAAGCTCGGACAAAGCGATTTGTTAAATGAATATATCGTGCATACTGGCAGCGCGGTGTTTGCTTGCTTTCCAGGTGTGAAGGAAGGCGGCTACATTGGTGAAACACTCTTTTAAAGAAATGAAAGCTTTCTATGAGGAAAGGGGCGGACTTCTGATGTTCGCACAATATAGCAACGGATTAAAGCGTATAGGTATACGCTTTTGTTCCGTTGTTTTTCTAATGTTAATGTTAGTTGGCGGGGGCCATTATGCGCTGGCGGAGGGTGAACAAGCGGATGAGCTTAGCCGCTTGCTTCCTCTCGTAGGAAGCGCGCTAGTCGAAGCGGGGCAGGACAACTGGGAAGATGCAATCTTGCATATTGATGAAGCTGCTGTGAAGTGGAAGGAGCTTAACTCGGCGTCTACTAAAGAATCTGCAGATGTAGACTCAGCTATTGCAGGGGCGATCAAATCGCTCGCTGAATCGGATGAAAATCCAGAAGCGGCGAAAGCTTCGTTGTCTACACTGGCTAAGGCGATAAACCGATACGTGAAGAGTGAGCAAACGGATACGGCTGCCGTTATGTCAGGCAAAGAAGCTGCTGACCGTATACTGCCGTTAGTGGAGCAGCTGCTTAAGGATGTAGAAGCTGATGATTGGACGAAAGCAAATGCTGTCTATCGTCAAATCAATAGCGAATGGCCGATTATTGAGAAGGCAGTGCGAGTTGATAACTTCAGCGTATATGGGAGTCTCGAAACGAAAATGAGCATGCTTCGAATTTCAATTCAAGCCAATCCGCCGCGTGCTGAGCAGGCAGTGACAGAGGCTAAGGCGCTCATTCAATTAATTACCGACTATAAGGATGGTAAAATTGCAGCTTCAACAAAGGCAAAGGATGATACGACCACGGTGTCGGGTGCAGTAGCCATTCTTGATCAAGCACTGATTGATGTTAAATCGGGTCATTATCCTGAAGCAGCAGGTCAAATGGAAACATTCATCGTGCAATGGCCTGCTATTGAGGGTGAGGTGATGCTTCGTTCAGCAGCTGTCTACAGTAATATTGAAATTAGAATGGCCGAGACTGCAGGTTATTTACTTTCCGAGCCGCCTGCGGCTGGCAAAGCAGAGAAGCTTATCGTAGAGATACGAGGACAGCTGGAGCCGATGATGAAGGAAACCAAGTATACGGCTTGGGATGCAGGTATGATTTTGCTGCGTGAAGGACTTGAGGCGATACTAGTGTTGGCTGCACTTCTTGCCTATTTGCAACGTACAGGTAATGCAGATAAACGGAAATGGGTTTGGTCTGGTGTATGGGTAGGGCTTCTCCTAAGCGGCATAATGGCGTTAGTGCTTACTTATGCAATTGCTAAAGTAGCAGCAGGAAGCACTCGTGAATCAATTGAAGGTATTGCTGGCCTTTTATCGGTTGTACTGATGCTTACGGTAGGCAATTGGCTCCACAGCAAATCCAATATGAAGAACTGGAACCAATACATTGATCAACGTATGGGCAGCGCGCTTGCGCGTGGCAGCTTATGGTCCTTATTCGCAGTATCAGGCTTGGCTATTTTTCGTGAGGGAGCAGAAACAACGATATTTTATATTGGGATGGCGCCTTCTATTGAACCGTTGCAGCTTGCGCTTGGGTTTGGTGTAACGTTCATATTGCTCATAGCGCTCGGATTCGGAATCATCAAGTTCAGCGCTAAGCTGCCAGTACGTCCGTTTTTTCTCGTTGCATCGGCGCTTATCTACTACCTAGTCTTTCGCTTTCTGGGCGAAAGCATACACTCTTTGCAGGTATCTGGTTGGGTTCCATCGCATACGATGTCTAGTTGGCCTACTATTGGCGCTCTTGGTATCTACCCAACGTTGGAGACTACAATTCCTCAGCTTATCGTACTGGTGTTTATTGTTGGTAAAGTAAGCTGGACACAATGGCGGAAGAAGGTTCCAGAAATCAAGGCTTTGAATGCGAAGTAAAAGACGTTGACAACATGATCGTGTAAAATAGAGAGCTGTCCCTAATGCAGCGTAAGCTGCTTACGAGGCAGCTCTTTTAACCTTTTGCAAGGGCTGATTGTTGAGATCATAAAACCCAACTAAGCGAAGAAGCAGCGTTTGTGGTATTATTTTTGGAAAAGGGAGGAAACGAAAATGAAGGGACAAAGCGTATTAATATCAGCTTTAATATTTGCTTTTGTTATCGCTATATTTGCTGTCATAAATGTTGATTCTGTAAAAGTGAACTTTTTATTCACAGAAGCAACCATACCGCTTATTCTCGTCATATTATCATCCACCTTACTTGGTGGGCTTACAGTGGGATTGCTTGGAATGATACGTCAGTTCCGCTTGCAGCGCACGGTAAAAATTTTAGAGAAGCATGTGGCAGAGCTTATGGCTGAAAATGCCGAGTTATCTTCCTCACACCCTACAGTACGTACTGATCGGATGGAGTCAGCAGAATTGCCTGTTAAAGAATAGCACAACATAGATTGCGAGGACCATATGTATATCTACACCTATGCAAATCACGAAGATGAAGCATCGTTATGTGAGCTTGAGCTGCGTTCGCTGTTTGGCCAGTCGGTACAAAATGGAGTAATAGTGAGCACAATTGACATGTCAGTTGATCGGAGTCCCTTCGTAAAAAGACGAATCGAGGTTTATTTTGATTCCGACCGTCTAGAGGGGATTACTGAACAGCTTCTCACTATTGAATTGGAAGGGCGCAGCTTTAAGGTACTGTTCACGATGGGTGATGAAGCATTTACCTTTGAGGAACAGAGGCAGCTAGAGCGGATTGTCGGTGCTGAAATTCGCGGTAAAGCGGATATGAGAACACCTGTACTGCGGTTCGGTCTGACAAAATGGGATGGGCGCTGGTACTTCGGACCATGCGAGGATAATCAAGCTTTATGGCTGAAGCATCAGAATAAACCGCAAAATTATTCGACTGCGCTGCCTACGAGGGCAGCAAGGGCAATTGTTAACTTAGCCGCGGGTTCGTATGCAGCGCATACTCGGCTAATCGATCCATGCTGCGGGATGGGAACTGTCCTCATTGAAGCTATGTCAATGGGGATTGATATCGAAGGTGTAGATATTAATCCGTTGGCAGTACGAGGAGCACGTACAAACTTAGCCCATTTTGGTTATCCTAATCGGGTAAAGCTAGCCGATATGCAGGAGCTGGATGGATATTACGATGCGGCAATTATTGATATGCCCTACAATTTATGTTCGGTATTGCCAGAGGAAGAACAGCTTGCTATGCTGAGGAGTGTAAGAAGGCTTGCTAAACGTACGGTTGTTATAACGACAGAAAGAGTCGAGAAACAGCTGGAAATGGCGGCTTTTCGGCTCATTGAATATGCAGCCCTGAGTAAAGCCTCTTTTACCAGATATATATCTGTAGTAGAATAAGAACTATGTAGTGCATGAAGCGAGGTGAACCTATGTCTACAATTGAGAACAATGAATCCGCCCAGCAGCCGAAAGCGCTGACTCAAGCTGAGAAAGCGAAGCAACTGCTCGCTCAGAAGAAGCAAGCCAAAGCTGGCGGAGCTCCAGGCCAGACGCACCTTTCCACAGGGACGCAGGCGATGAAGAGCCAGAATACGAAGAAAGTTAACAACCAGCGTAAAAAAATGGGTGTATAGCAGTTGAAGCGGATTTTCCGCGCAGCGATAGGAAGAAGACAGGGCGCCGGCTGGCAACAGCTTGGTGCCCTGTCTTTAACTAGACTGCGGAATTTATAACCAAGCATGAATTCTGCGCTATGCCGCATAATGAATAGACAATATTTATTATTTTAGGCGGAGGGATTCGTTATGACGGCGACACAAGAGTCAACTATGAGCATTTACCTACTTGCCGGTGTGGCAACATCCAACAGTATATTTACCGAATGCAAATTGAAGCTGGAACAGCTGTTTCAATCTCGAGGCGTGGAGCCTGACATACATGTAATATTTCCATATGGAGATGCCTCTCGAAGTTTGGTAAGACAAGTGCTGGAGGTAAAGAGTGATTTATCTAATCGAATGACGGCTGGGCGTGTTGGTGGACAAAACGCGCTAAGACAAATAAAGCAGACGTTAAAAAGTGAACGGATGCTTTTAATCGGACATAGCGGCGGTGGTGCAGCTGCTTATCAAGCAGCGAAATTGCTGCATGATGAGGGCGAAGCCAAAGACTTTCGAATCGTACAGGTAGGTTCACCTCGCACGCCAATTGATCCGAAGCTGCAGGACAAGGTCAGCTACTTTCATTCGGTAGACAGCTTAGGCAAGCTCAATGATCCTATAAGTCGTATCGGGAGCTGGGGCGGATGGAGCAGAAAAGGATTCTCGATGCCGCAGTGGAACCGCTTGAAGTATGCTCCAGGCTATGTGGAAGGCATTAAGATTATAGGCAGGCATGCGGATTACTTCCGTCATACAAGTCCGTTTTTGGATCAGGAAGAGGTATGCAACCTCGACAAAACACTCGATCACATGCGCGAATGGTTGAAAGGCTGGGTGTGAACCTTTAAAATGGAGGGAAGAGAGGAAGTGAACCAATAAATATGGCGGATACCCATACTTATACTAAGCGAGAAGAAGTCGCAAATGCTGTCACGCATGGAATTGGAACGGGACTTAGCATAGCAGCTCTTGTGCTGCTTATCGTATTTGCATCGACGAAAGGAACGGCTTGGCATGTCGTTAGCTTTACTATATATGGGGTTGCCATGCTGCTGCTGTATACAGCCTCAACGCTTGTACACAGCTTCCCTGCGGGCAAAGCGAAGCGATTGTTCGAAAAGCTCGATCATTCATTCATATATGTATTTATTGCAGGTACCTATACACCAATTTTGTTTCATATTGTGCAGGGGAAATTGGGCTGGGTGCTGTTTGGCATCGTCTGGGGAGCCGCATTAATCGGCGTCATCTTTAAGTCTTTTTTTGCTTCCAAGTTTCTGTTTACCTCTACGATTGTATATATTGCGATGGGCTGGATCATTGTTTTTGCATGGAAGCCGCTTACGACACATCTCGCTCCAGGCGGAGTTCAACTGCTTATAACTGGCGGATTGCTCTATACATTCGGTACGATATTTTATATGTGGCGCAGCTTTCCTTATCATCATGCGGTCTGGCACTTGTTCGTACTAGGCGGCTCTATTGTACACTTCTTCGCTATTTTGCTGTATATATTGCCAGCTTAATAGGTTGCCATATATGTAAGTGGTGAGGTTTCCCTCACTTTTTTTTTGTCTTCATAAGAGGATCCGTTTATTTATACCACGATTTCCGGACACCAGCCGGGAGGCTCGGAGCAAACTGCAATTGCGAAAGCAGGGTCTTCTCGAACTAGATCGGCGAAATAGCTGGATAAAATATGATTGCTGGAGACGGAGCCCATTCGGAACGAGCGCTTAACTTCTCCTTTTACATGCATATAATAATAAGTTTGCTTTGTCTTAGGAGATTGATAGAGCAGCGTAGGCAGATGGGGAACGATATCAAATTCATTTTGAAAACGCCAGTGCGTGTCGACTAAGGCATTATAGCTTTGTACGAATTTGGGATCGCCTATTCTTGGAGCGCCAAACGTATAGATAATCGGCGATGTAAATGCTGAATTGTTGGCTAAATCCATGGCTGCAAGTGTAGCGAGTGCGCCGCCTAGGCTATGTCCGGTTATAAATAAAGGAATATCGGCTGGAAGCTGCTTCACAATATCAAATATTTGGCTGCGAGTGGACATATAGATGTCGGTAAAGCCTTTGTGTGTTAGACCTACATTTTTGACAGGGCGGTAGGGAGTTTGCTCGGCAATGAAGTCGGACACCCAGTCTACTACAGAACCGCTGCCCCGAAAAGCGAGAACGGAGGCTTGTTCCGAAGTTAGTATAAATCCGAATCGTTCTTCGCTGTTGTCATAACCTTTAGCAGTAAATTCTCCTGCCAATTTATAATCCTTCGGTACAAGAAACAAGCCGTCCTTATTATTGAATTGCATATACGTTTGTCCACAAACCGCAGCCAAAAATAGGGCGCTGCGAATATCGAGCTCCTGCGTTCTTACAGCTCTTTTCATCATTGTCCCCATGTCATCCCTCCGCTCATCCGTTGACCTCAGCATTATCTTCCATTATATGAAAGTATAGATTAATGGGTACCAGCGGATTATAAATGGACTTCCTTCAAGATGAACAAGTATAATCGGAATTGTAAGTATTGAACTATGAAGGGGGAGTTACAATGACGCTTCAAATTGGGATTATCGGAACAGGTTGGTTTGGTATGATGCATGCGGAGAAGCTGGCGAAAATAGCAGGTGTAAAGGTCGTCGCTTTTACAGCTACTAACCAAGAGAAGGCTGATCGTGCAGCACAGCTGCATGAAGGGGCTCGCGGATACGCCTCTGTTCATCAGATGTTGGATGATCGTAAGCTTGATGCCGTATATATTTGTGTGCCGCCGTTTGCACATGGTGAAATTGAAATCGCTTTAATTGAGAGAAATATTCCTTTTTTGGTAGAAAAGCCGATAGGATTAGATAAGGAAACACCTTCTGCCATGTTAAAGGAGATTGAAAGTAAAAAGCTCATTACATCAGTCGGGTATCATTTTCGATATATGAATGGGACGGATCATGCGAAAGAGCTGCTGAAGGAGCGCAGTGTGGGCATGTCGCTAGGGTATTGGATGGGTGGAATGCCAGGCGTAAGCTGGTGGCGTAAAATGGAAGGCTCAGGCGGCCAGTTTGTTGAGCAAACGACACATATCGTAGATTTGCTGCGATATACGGTAGGTGAAGTATGTGAAGTCTACGCGGCTTATGGAGAACGCATAATGAATAAAGTAGAAGACGGTGTTTCTGTACCTGATGTTGGGACGGTTACACTCAAGCTTGTAAACGGCTCCRTGGCAACCATTAGCAATACATGCGCCATTCCGGCAGGGGAACGATCAGGACTACATATATATACGAATAAAGGTGTGCTAGAGCTTACTCATAGCGGTTTGAAGGATATTGAAGCGGGACGTATTACGGAGTATGCTAATCGCTCTGATCCTTATGAACGAGAAAATGAAGCCTTTCTACATGCGCTCAAAACAGGAGACGTGTCTCGGATCCGATCAAACTATGCCGATGCTTACCTCACTCATCAAGTAACCATCGCTGCGAATGAGTCAGCTCGCAGCGGATTGCCAGTGAAGTTGTAGAATCCACTTTATTTTACTGATGAGGCCAATTGAGGCCAATAGCAAAGGGACTGACTTTTTAAGTAGTTTGATCTACTTAGAGGCCAGTCCCTTTTGTTTGCAGCTATACAAAGCTTAATTGTAATGCTCTAGTTACGGTTTTTGCGAGATCGCGATAGAGGTGCTTTATCCCGTGAAGATTGCGCAGAAGCGTTTTGTTTAGGAGAAGACTTCTTTCGGCTAATGCGACTTGATCTTGTTTGCTTTTCCGTGTCATCTGAGGCGGATTCTTTCGATTTGTGGCCGTTTAGTATATCGCCAGTCCAGCCTTTCCTCCAGAGCCAAATATAAATAATGATCGTAATGATAGCTATGACCGTAATCATGGCAGGAAAACCCCAAGCATGATCCTTCCAAGGCAGCTTATTAAAGTTGCTGCCCCATAGAGAGCCCAATATAGTGGCTGGCAAGAACAACACCGTAAATATAGTTAAGGTTTTCATAATGTCATTGCCGCGGAAGCTGGAAATAGCATCATCCATTGAAATTAGTGTATCAATCTCCATGGCATAATGGTTCAACAGGACATCAATTCTATCCAGCTTGTGAGAAATTCGTTTAAAGGCCTCCGTCTCGGTCAGATCTTCCATAAATGCTTCCTTGGCGGCGCCTTGAAGCTCTCTAACGGGAATGAACAAATGATTCCAATGAAGCAAATCATATCTTCTCTCGAGAATAACTTCGAGCAGACCTGTACGGTTTTCTATTCGCATAGCAGATTCCAGATCACTCAGTCTTGTCTCGAAGCCGTCTAGCCCTTCGTGGAATGTCTCGAGAATGACGCTAAGCATAATGAACAATGCTTCCGGAGCTGTTCCACAGCTTTCCAACTTTATCGATTGCTCTCGTGATTGCAGACGCAGTGGAAGCCGCATATCCTCGTGCATCGTAATAAGCCGCTGTTTTGTCAGCCAAAAATGAAAAGGCTGTACATCGGACTCATCCTCGGTTACTTGGAACATCAGTGTGCCGTAAAGCAACTGGTCGGTATTAGACGTATCTCTGACAGAGATTTGATTGGTACGTCTGCCTTCGCATTCATCAATCCATGAGGCACACTCCGGGAAAAGCCGCTTGAGTTGCTCAGCATAAGGTATCGTATCCTCATCACTCTGTTCCGATTGCTTAGTGGATTTATGAAGTATGTTTTTTCTACTTGGCAAAGGTTCTTCCGGTGCTGGCTCATATCTTACCTGCTGCAGCACATGCCATTCCCATCCTGGGGGATAGCGAAGCATCCTATGGATCATCGCTTAGCCTCCTGCTTGTCCGATTTTCCAATTCATATTCCTCCATCATAACCTGAACGGCAGTGATGCACAACCTGAGCTTTCAACTATAGGTAATCGGAGCTAGGAGACTCTATAAGACGACATAATTCGTCAAAAATAGGGCATACCAAGCGTAGCTTGTCATTTTATAAGTTGCTTGTATATGGAAGTTGTACGTGGAAGTGATACGAAGGAGGCATACCAATGACTAGAAAGATTGGTTTATTTGAAACAGAACAGCAGGTCATTCAAGCCATTCAGCAGCTGGAGCAAGCGGGCTTTGCTCAAGGAGAGCTAATGGTACTGGCAAAGGATTCTGAGCACTCCAGGCGCATTGAGGCAGAAAGTGATGTACATGTAGATGAAATAACGGAATTAGCAGAAACATCAGCCGTTCAGGTTCAGGGCTCAGACACCTTAGGAATGATGGCGGCTGCTGGCTTCGGCAGTGCTGTTGTTCCGACTGCCTACGGTTTAGCAGGTTATGGAACGGGTGGGCTTCTGGGTGGTGCCTACCCTTTTGGAGCAGCCCTTTTATTCGATGATGATGAGCATAGTCGTGTATATCATTCCCTGGGACTGGATGATGAAGAAACTCATATATGCAGCCAAGCACTGCAAAGCGGATCAGTGATTATTGTTGTAGAAACGGATGGTAGCAAATCGTTGCAAGAAGTGGACGGCGGGCCAGATTTGTCACGTTTAGGTATCGCAGAGGCTGTATTTCGCAGCTGTAATGCTTCGAGTATTGTGGATGGCGTGTAAATGTAAAGATAATCAATGTAATAACAGCCTCACCTTATGCTGTAGTTAGAGATCAAGCAGCGGAGGTGAGGCTTATTTGGTGTGAAATCACATATCTGGATGTGAAATAACTAACGATCTATTAACGATGGACGATCAAGCTTCAGTATATGTGCTAAAGGATGTTGATTGCCTAGAATGAGATCCCTTAACAAAGTAGCGCCAATCATGCTGTATACCGTTCCATTTCCGCCATAGCCTAAGCAGTAGTAAACCTTTTTCCAGGATGGGTCTTCTCCGATGAAGGGCAGGCCGTCAAGTGATTCGCCAAACGTACCATTCCATTCATACTCAATGGGTGCCTGCATCTCAGGAAATAAAGCTTGAAACTGCTTATATAATTTCTCGGTTCGTTTTTCCCGACTGCTTTCACTTTGTAGAGGCTGTTCGGGATCCTCATCTAAACCACCGATGGCAGCCCGGCCGTCAGGCGTTGTTCGAAGGTATAAATAAGGACGTGCCGTTTCCCAAATGAGGAAACGCTCATGCCACTTTTGTAAGTTTTTTTGGATGCCGGTAACAATTGCGTATGATCTGTTTAGATTTGCCTTAATAAGCTTGCCTCGAAGCTCCTCCGGCTCATAGCCAATCGCGTATACGACATGCTCTGCTTCTATTTCATAGCCAGACGTTGTGCGCAGAAGGTGGAAACCGCTCGCCGATGTCTTGTGATCAATAACATCTGTTTGCTCATATAACTCCAATCCTTCTTCAACAGCTGCGCTAGCGAGAGCAGTAACGAATTGATAAGGATTAATTTCAGCGTCTCCATGTGTAACGATAGCTCCCGGCTTACGAAATGGAAAATGGTTAGCAATGTCGTCAGGTGACCAATATTGGACAGGGAGTCCGCAAGTCCGGAGAGCTTCATATTCTTGTTTGAGCTTAGGCAGCAGCTGCTCAGTGGAGGCATAGTACAAGCTGGTTCTGTTTTTGAAGCCGACGTCAGTCGATAATCCTTTAGTAATCGAGCCCAGCATTTCAATGGCCTCTTTACATGCTATATAGAAGGCCTGCGCATCCTGCTGACCAATTTGATCGATTAAATCGCATAGCGTGATGTCATTGCAATATTGAAGTAAACCCGTATTGGCTAAGGTGCTGCCGCAAGCCACTTGACTGCGTTCAATCATAATTGTAGTTAGTCCGCTGCGTACAAACTGTGAGCTGCAAATTGTTCCAGACACGCCGCCGCCGATAATCGCGACTTGAACCTTTTTATTTTGCTGCAAGGGTGGGTATTCTTTGGTATGACATAATGTTTCTGGCCAATATAGCTTCCCGGTATGCATTTCCTTTATAGGTCATCACTCCCACAATTAATATACCCGAATTTGTGAAAATGACGCATAAATCAGGGGGGATGAGACGCTAGCGGTTGCGCATTGAGTCTCGATATGCAGTCGGTGATTGCCCGTGCAGCTTGCGAAATTGTTTGGAGAAGTAGAGTGCGTCTTGCAGCCCTACGGATGCGGCAACCTGCTCAATTGTAAGCTCGGGACGTTCGCGAAGCATATGCCGTGCTTTGTCAATGCGCAGCTTGAGTAGAAAGGATACGGGGGAAACGCCAGTGCGCTGCTTGAATAGACGAGATAAATAAGCGCGATTATAACCGAGCGACTCGGCCATTTGCTCGATGGATACTGGGTGGGCATATTGGTTAGACAAATAATGCACTACCTGCTGRAGCAGATGATCACTCTCTCCCTGAGCCGTACGAAGCGATTCGTCGCTTAAGGCAAAAAGTACAGATTTATATTCAGCCATAAGCAGATGCAAGTATCCGGCAGCCTTCAGATGCGCTGATGCGCTCCCACTGCGAAAGGTCTCATAGATCTGTTTATAATAATCACCTGCTTGCTCACCATCTGGGCAAAATACAATCTGCTGCTCTGCGGTAAAGCCCGCGGCTGCAACGAGCTCGGCCGCTTGAATGCCATTAAATGCGACCCAGCGGTAACGCCAAGGTGTTTCACCATCCGATTCGTAGCTGATTAATTGTTCTGGTTCAATTAGGAAGGTATGTCCAGCATGTAACGAATGGCTATTTCCGTCACAGTTGAATACGCCGCAGCCTTCGAGCACGATATGCATTAAATAGAAATCATACACCTTTGGTCCAAGACGATGTAAAGGCATAGTCTGGCTCTCTCCAGCAAATAACACATTCAAATTACGATTCTCGCCATGAGCAACAACAGGATTAGACGCTACGGTATACATGTCCGGACGCATAGAACTTTACACCTCCTTCATATGTGTTGGATATCGAACGGAAGTACAGCATTTTCAATATCATAGCATGTATGATCTAACGTTTGAAAGTCACATTAATCCATATAATAAGCACTTGGTGCCATTTCGTTTTCGATTTCGTTACTTTATACTGAAGTAGAAAATGACTCTATTAAAAAGGAACGTGATAGCAAATGGCAAACATTGAAGCGCTAACACAACAATTTATACAGCAATACGGTGGAGATGCGAGTGACATCGCAGTATTTCATGCTCCTGGACGTGTGAACTTGATCGGCGAGCATACAGATTATAATGGAGGATACGTATTTCCTGCCGCATTGACGTTTGGAACAACACTACTAATTCGTAAACGCGAAGATAATCTGCTGGGTCTTGCAACGACTAACTTTCCTGCATCGAAGCAGTTTTCGCTTGACGATATTGTTTACGACGCTGCGGATGACTGGATGAACTATCCGAAAGGTATCGTGAATGAGCTGCAGCAAAGTGGTGTGACTTTCTCAAATGGTTATGATTTGTTATTCCATGGTGAAATTCCGAATGGCGCAGGCTTGTCCTCATCAGCTTCTATTGAAGTTGTAACTGCGTATGCATTACTATCCTTAGAGAGATTGCCGACGGACACCGTAAAAATCGCGCTTCTATCGCAAAAGTCGGAAAACGAGTTCAATGGTGTTCAATGCGGCATTATGGACCAATTCGCAGTTGCGAACGGCAAGAAGGATCATGCTATTTTTCTGATGTGCGACACGCTGGAGTATGATTTGATCCCGTTTGAATCAGGCCATTACAAGCTGGTTATAGGTAATACGAATAAACGACGCGGTCTGGTTGACTCCGCATATAATGAACGCCGCAGTCAGTGTGAGCAGGCTGTGAAGGATCTGCAAGCTGCATTTCCTGATCTAACACTGCTTGGTCAAATTAATTTGGATCAATTCAATTCCGCTAAGCATCTGATTAAGGACGGAACGGTCCAAAAACGCGCACAACATGTCGTAGAAGAAATAGATCGTGTTCTTCAATCAATCAAAGCTCTTAAAGCAACTGATCTGGAGCAGTTCGGACGATTGATGAACGGCTCGCATGACTCACTGCGCGACTTGTATGAAGTAACAGGTGATGAGCTGGATGCGATGGTTGCGGCAGCGCGCCAAGTACCAGGAGTTCTTGGCTCTCGTATGACCGGAGCGGGATTTGGCGGCTGTACAGTATCGCTCGTTCATGAGGATAGCATTGAGGCTTTCAAAGCTGAAGTTGGACGCAACTATTTCGAAGCAACTGGCCTAAAGGCAGATTTCTATGTTTGTACGATTGGCAACGGTGTAGAACGTCTAACCGTGTAAGTAAATAAGTAAATACTTGTATAAAACTATTTGTTCATAGGAGAGGGGAAATACAAAATGGCAGTACTTGTAACCGGTGGAGCAGGTTATATTGGATCGCATGCAGTGGCAGCCTTACAGGAACGCGGCGAGGATATTGTGGTAATAGATAATTTGCAGCAGGGGCACCGTAAAGCGTTATTAGGTGGAAAGCTGTATGTGGGAGATCTACGCGATGCAGCATTTTTGGATACGGTTTTTAAAGAAAATGAGATAGATGCCATCATTCATTTCGCAGCCAATTCACTCGTTGGTGAAAGTATGAAGGACCCTGGCAAGTATTATCATAACAATGTTTTCGGTACACTTTGCTTGCTAGAGAAAATGAACGAATACAATGTCCGTAAAATTGTTTTCTCATCAACAGCAGCAACTTATGGTGAGCCGGAAAATGTGCCGATTGACGAGTACGATCGTACGCTTCCGACAAATGCTTACGGTGAAACCAAGCTTGCGATGGAGAAAATGATGAAATGGTTCGATGTCGCACATAACATCAAATTTATTTCACTCCGTTATTTCAATGCGGCTGGCGCACATGACAGTGGAAAAATCGGCGAGGACCACAATCCGGAAACGCATCTTATTCCTATTGTACTGGAAGCGGCACTTGGACAGCGCCCTCATATTTCCGTATTTGGTGAAGACTACGAAACACCGGACGGAACGTGTATCCGCGATTACATTCACGTCAGCGATCTTGCCGATGCGCATATCCTGGCTGTTGACCGTCTCCGCAGCGGTGCAGATAGCTCTGTTTACAATCTTGGTAACGGCACTGGCTTCTCTGTCAAAGAAGTGATAGAAATAGCTCGTAAAGTAACAGGTAAAGAAATACCGGCAGTAATGGAAGCACGTCGTGCCGGCGATCCTGCTGTACTCGTTGCATCTTCGGACCGTGCTCGTACTGAGCTGGGATGGAAGCCGAAACGAAGCAAGCTTGAGGATATTATCCAGAGTGCTTGGAACTGGCAAGAAGCGAACCCGAACGGATATAACGATTAGGCTCGCTGCATATGTGAAAGGAGCTGCTTCTCGTGGCCAATGAAAGACAAACACAGGCGTCTACAGACGCTTTGCTTCAAATAGAACGACTGCTGCAATTCGCATTGCAGCGCAGTCTCATACACACACTTGATGTAAACGAGGCGCGCAACTCACTGCTTGACTTGTTCGGGTTTACCGAACCATTCGAAGGAAGCGTACCGAAGGAAACCGTAGAAAGTCCAGTTGAAATTCTTGAACTGCTGCTCGATTATGGTTTTTCAATTGGACTTATGCCAAATAATACGACTACGTATCGCGACTTGCTTGATGCCCGTGTCATGGGATTGTTGATGCCCCGTCCTTCTGAGACTGCTGCTTTATTCGAGCGGACAATACGGTCAGAAGGCCTTAAGGCAGCGACAGACGCTTTCTATAGTCTGAATGTAGATTCCAATTACATTCGGATGGATCGCATTCGTAAGAATCAATATTGGCTGCATGCTACGGACTTCGGCAAGTTGGAAATTACGATCAATCTATCGAAGCCAGAGAAAGATCCTAAGGAAATTGCTTTGCTCAAAACAATGCCTCAGGCTCATTATCCAAAATGCTTGCTGTGTGTTGAAAATGTAGGGTATGCGGGTCGCGCTGATCATCCTGGCCGTCAAAACCTGCGTGTACTGCCAATCACGCTCCAGTCGGAGCAATGGTTTTTTCAATATTCACCTTATGTATACTACAACGAGCATAGCATTATCTTTAAGGGCGATCATGAGCCGATGGTTATTTCACATTCTTCGTTTGCGAGACTGCTCGATTTTGTTGAGCAAATGCCGCATTATTTTATCGGGTCCAATGCTGATTTACCGATCGTAGGGGGATCAATCCTCAGTCATGATCATTTCCAAGGTGGTCGCCATGTGTTTCCAATGGAGATAGCTTCCATAAATACATCGTTTATCGATCCTAAGCTTGCAGGCGTTCGCTTTGGCATTGTTAATTGGCCGATGTCGGTTGTACGGATTAACGGCACCTCAAAAGCAGATGTTCATCGCTCAGCATGTCGCCTGCTAGATGAATGGCGGCTCTATAGCGATTCGTCAGCAGACGTACTGGCCTTCACGGAGCAAGCGGACGGGACTCGTACACCTCATAATACGATTACTCCAATCGCAAGGCTTCGTGACAGCGGTGAATATGAGCTGGATCTTGTGCTGCGCAACAACCGTACAAGTGAAGAGCATCCGGATGGCATTTTCCATCCACATCAGCATTTGCATCATATTAAGAAAGAGAACATCGGTTTGATTGAAGTGATGGGACTAGCTGTACTGCCTGGACGTTTGAAAGATGAGCTCGAGCAAATAGCAGCTTATCTTACTGGCGAGACCGCGGTGAACGCTGAGCAGCTTAAGGAAACGTCACATCCTTTGCATAAGCATGCGGACTGGCTATTGTCACTCATCAACCAATTTGGTACAGCATGTTCTGCAGAGCAAGCGAAGTCAATTGTTGAATCCGAAACCGGTGATATATTTCTAGATGTGTTGAAGGATGCCGGTGTATACAAACGAACAGATGCAGGCTTCGCTGCATTCGAACGTTTTCTTACATCAATCGGTCTTCAGCAACAATAATGAGTGAGAAGAACCTCCATTTACGCCGACCGCTGGCGCAATTCTGGAGGTTTTTTCTCATTAGAAAAAATAAAAATGAATAATCATTTTTGTGAAATTATATTAATTTGTAAATGRACAATTTTTATGGTATTTTTTATAGGATAATAAAATTATTCGTCTAAAAAAAAATAATGTTATACACTATTCATCGGAGGGGTCAAAATGCCCGAAAAAATGTTGCCGTTAGATGAGTTTTTGCAGCTTAGCACGGATGATCAAGTTGAAAAGCTAAAGCGTTGGAAGATGGATTATACGCTGAAAGATATTCGTGAAGCCTGGAACTTCAAGCACTCTGCACAATATTATATGCTACTTAAGAAACTGCGCATCTACGAGAGAGTTGTGAACAAATCCGATAAGTTCTACCCTGTACAAGATCAAATCGTTTCCCAAACTGCAAGTAACGGAGAGCGTAATTGGAGAGGTCAGAATTCTTATATGCAACAGAACCCGCCATCCGACAGCTTCGATTATCATTTGAATACGATACTGAGCGGTCCGGAGCTGGCTGATAAGCTGGAGCGTATAGCTAACTTCTTGAAGGGCGAACAGAAAAATGTCGTCATTAAGCTGTCGATTGAAGCGGCAGAGGAGCAAGCGGAAGAGCAGGAATAATAGATAAGCAAAATAAAGAACCGAGATTGACGATAGCGTCGCACTCGGTTCTTTATTTTAATGTCGAATAATGAAAATTAATGTCTGATACTGGAATAAAATGTTTGTTAATAATAATAATTATTATAAACGAAGACTACCAAGCTCCGAAACGATCGCTTCTACTTCGCTGATGCTGAATTTATCCTTCGCTGAAACAATATCATACAACTCTTTAATATCCTCGTAGCGCTCGATGTTGAAATGTGAGGCTTGCATAGCAGCTGCGGAAGCCATTTTCAGCTTAGTTTTAATCGTATCGATCATAAATTCTACATTCTCTTGCGTTTGCAACTGTAAATTAGTCATGGGATGCCTCCTAAAGGTTTTGCATAGCGATAAAAGATACCGAAAACATCGGCTTCAGCTTACGTTTGCTCTCTTATAATTGTACCATGATTCAAACGGTAATAACCATAAATTGAACAGCCCTTTAAAATTCGGTACAATTAGAGCTAGATGATGAACAGATAGAGGAGTGTGCAGGATATGACCAGAACGACGGACGATAGCATTGAATCGATCGCACAGCGCAGACTGCTGTTGAATAATGGCTTGGAGCTTGCCTATTACGATTCGCATCCAGAAGATGGAGGTGCGGAAGCCGGAATTTCTGAAGTGGTTGTGCTATTGCATGGCTATTGCGGCAGTTCTTCTTACTGGGAGTATATTGTAGAGGATATGGAGCAAAATGTTCGTGTGATAGCTCCTGATTTACGGGGGCATGGACTAAGCGGTGCTCCTTTAGATGATAAATATACGATGGAACTATATGCGGAAGATATTGCTCAAATGCTAATAAAACTACAAATCAATAACGCGATATTGCTGGGGCACTCTTTAGGCGGCTATATTACACTAGCTGTAGCTGAGAACTACTCGAAGAAGCTATCGGGATTTGGTCTCATTCACTCTACTGCGCTGGAGGATAGCGAAGCGGCCAAAGAAAATCGTGATAAAGCAGTGGAATCGCTTACGCAAAATGGAATAGAGGTATTTGTAGACGGCTTAATTCCAAAACTGTTTGCTCCTGCACATTTAGAGGCTATGAAAACAAAAGTGGAGTATGTTAAACAGATTGGATATGGAACAGCGTTACAAGGAGCCATTAGCACCGCAAAGGGTATGAAGGACAGAGCTAACCGCTCACATATTATCGAACAATCCTCATTGCCAGTACTGCTTGTTTCAGGAGCTAATGATCATGTTATTACTACTCAAAGTACTTTCGCAGCGGTCAATGAAGCAACGAAAACGGTTGTGCTTGATACAGCAGGACATATGGGGATGATCGAACAGCCAAAGGAAATGGCAGCAGTGATATTAGGTTTCGTACAGTCAGTACGCGGTTAATTAGAGCTGCTAGAAATAAAGGCATGACGCTTGAACAGTAGGATGAGGGGGACAAGCGGATGTTTCAGCGCGATTATTTCATGAGAATGATTGAGCAAATGACCGAGGCTGTTGGTCAAATCTTGAATTTGAAGCGTCAGCACAAACGAGAAGAGGCGCTGCTTGTTATTGATGACTTACTCGACAAGAGGTTTCGGCTAAGCAGTAAGCTTATTCGCACTTTATCCGATGAGGATCTAATGAAGGTGATGACGACAAACGGCTTAGTTGAAACGGATCATCTGCAAGCCATTGCAATTTTAATGAAGCAAGAGAGTGAGCTCTACGATGAACTTGGCCGCGAGGAAGAAAGCTTCATCGCAGCCGTCAAATCGTTACATCTGTTCATGAGATTATCAATAATGGGTGCCGAACCGACGATAGTTGAGCCGAGAGAACAAGTGGATGAACTGCTAGAACAATTGCTTCCCTATGAGCTGTCACTGCCAACAAAACGCTTGCTGGCGGAATGGTACGAAGCAGAAGGCAGGTTTGCATTGGTGGAAAATGTCATTCATGAACTGCTTGAAGATGATGTGCTCTCTTTAACGGAGGCAGCTGAAGTATATGAGCGTATGCTGCATCAAAGTGATGAACGGTTGCAGGCCGGTGGCTTGCCGCGTGATGAAATTGAGCAAGGACTTACCGCGCTATTTGCGGCAGAGAAAGAATGAGGGGTAAGGGACAATGGAGCAATGGCAGCAAGATATTAATAACTGGATGAGTAATGGAGATATGCTCCAAGCAACACTGAGTCAATTGCGTCGTAAAGACGGTGATACATCACCCAAGACGATTGTTCGTCCGATTCAACTAAAGAGCGGACTTCATTATCAGTTTGAATACCATTTTGCAACTAAGGTTACGCACGATAACGTTACGGAAGATCAGGCTGCTGAACGTTTGATTGAGCTGCTGCAGCAAAATTACCGCCAAGCGCTTGTGAAAACAACAGAAGCTGATGTACAGCTGTTATTTAACAAAAAGGGTAAGGCGACTATACTTTCCAAGCCTCCCACAGGTGGAGAACGACAAGCAAATTTGCAGCATAATCGGCAGAAGCAGAGGGTTCTTCAGGAAGGCAAAGCAGCGCCATTTCTTGTTGAGCTAGGCATTATGACGCCGGAGGGGCTTGTTCATGCGAAGAAGCAGGACAAATACCGTCAAATTAATCGTTTTCTAGAGATGGTTACAGATGTGCTTGCTTATTTGCCAAATGATCGAGAGATTACGATTGTAGATTTTGGCTGCGGCAAATCTTATTTAACGTTCGCGCTCTATCATCTGCTGGCTGTTGAGCAGCAGAGAAAAATTAATATTATTGGACTTGATTTGAAAGCAGACGTCATCACATTTTGCTCGCAGCTTGCTGAGAAGCTAGGTTATGATCGTCTTCGTTTCCTTGTGGGTGATATTGCCGAATACGAGGAACTGCAAGCGGCTGATATGGTTGTCACCTTGCATGCATGCGATACGGCTACAGATGCTGCTCTCGCCAAGGCTGTTAATTGGGGAGCATCGGTCATTATGTCTGTTCCATGCTGTCAGCATGAGTTGTTTCGGCAAATTAGCAACGATACATTGTCACCGCTTCTATCACAAGGCTTGCTGAAGGAACGATTTGCTGCGCTTACAACAGATGCAGCAAGAGGTGCATTGCTAGAAGTGCTTGGTTACAAGGTACAAATGCTTGAGTTCGTTGATCCTGAGCATACGCCCAAAAACCTGCTCATTCGTGCCGTGCGAACCGAACAGCAACAGCAAGAGCCATCATTGAAGAAATGGGAGCAATACGAGYAGTTCCGTCAGTTTTTGAATATTTCACCTTCTTTGGAGCATATGTTGTCTGATCGTTTGCCAAAATGATTCCAAATCATCGTCCGAGATAATTAGATCGAATCCTGTTATCTTTTGGAATTGACAATTGTCGATTTATATAACATTTGCTACAATGGAAGAAGATGGCTACAAAACGAATGGGTGAACCGTAATGGACTTTATGTTATGGCTAGATTTTGTAATGTTTCTGGTGCTGTTAGGCTTGTTTTTTTATATGTTTACTTCTAGTTCCGTTACGTTACTGCACCGTATTTATTTTTTATTACATATCGTTTTTATGGCTTGGCCTCTCTTCCAGTTTGCTGCACATACCGCTTCTTCATTGTACTTTAGGTTATTCTATTTAACAGGTTCCTATGTAGGGCTTTCTTTGCTTGGCTTAGGTTGGTTTGTGTTTATCGTCTTTCTAACGGGGCAGTCTTATGTCGTGCGAAAGAGTCGTTTGTTCGTTATGTCACTTCCTGCATTGTTGTCTGTCGCGGTAGTTGTTGTTAATCCGTATGGTCTGTTTCTAAGTATTGATAATCAAATTGGTTCGATTAAGCAACTTCACGCTGGTCCTTTGTATTGGTTCATGATAACGCAGTTGGTCCTCTATATGGCAGTATCGGTTGTTATTATGGTGCTTAAGTTTAGGGACGCTCAATCTGACAGACAACKTATTTTGATCAAAACAGCAATGAATGGGATGTTTTTCTTATTTTTGTTTGCGAGTAGTGATTTAGTTATAAATGTGGTGTTTGTTGATTTATTTTCACAGTACATCCCGTTGATCTCTGTCGGCTTAGCATTTGCGGCTATTTATTTGGTGCATGCAATAGGACGCAACAAGGTATTTAATATCATTCAAACCGTTCAGCGAGATGTAATGAACACGATGTCGATGGGAATTATCGTGCTTGATGAGAATGACCTGATTATTGAAGTGAATAAAGTAGTAAAACCGTTCATGCGGCTTCGAATCGGCGAGAAGATCAATCTAGCTTTATTTACATCACAATTAGAAGAAGAAACTGCGCGTGAATTCGAATTTTTTATTGAAGCTCATCGAAAACGTCCGTTCGAGCGTATAGAGCTTGAGTTAGAGCTTGCCTTAGCTGCGGATAGATATCGTCATGTCATTATTCAGTCCGCCCCAATCATGAATAATAAGAAAAGCCCTGTTGGACGTTTGTTGACCTTTCAAGATGTTACAGAGTTAAGACTTCTTGTAGAAGAAACAAATAATCAGAATGAACTGCTGCAGGATCGGAACCGTGATCTGCTTATTATGCAGGATGAACTGTATCAAGCGAATAAGAAGCTTGAGCATATGGCCATCACGGATGGATTGACGGGCTGCTATAATCGGCGCTATTTACTTAACCAACTGGAGCTGGAAGTTCAGAAGAATATTCGTTACGGCACTTCGTTCTCAATCTTTCTATTTGATCTCGATCATTTCAAAATGATTAATGATCGATACGGTCATTTAGTAGGGGATGAGGTATTATGCAGCACGGTAGACGCAGTGCGCAGTGCGCTGCGCTTAACCGATGTACTGGCACGATACGGTGGGGAAGAGTTTACTGTATATTTGCCTCACACGAATCGTGAGCAAGCTGATATTATTGCGGATAGGGTCATGGAGTCAGTGGAGCAGAACAAAGTTAAGACAGGCAATGGCGAACAAACGGTGTCCGTGACGATCAGTATGGGGGTTCTGTCTATAGAGCATTTTTCAAAAGCAACTCTTGAAGATCCTAAAGCATTTATGCGTAATCTAATGGCCCAAGCAGATGTGGCTTTGTATGAGGCCAAACATAACGGCAGAAATCGCGTCGTAAAGCGTAAACTAGCATAAAAGTCTGAGCGGCTGCGTTCGGGCTTTTTTGTTGAATGTTAATAGCGTATTCACATTTTTTCGCTCTTTCTCGACAAATTCTTAACATTTTTTATCTAGTGGGCGTTGCTGGCATGGTCAGCATGTGTGAGTTCTGATAATATAGAGATATTCCAGTTACAGGTGCTATAACTATCGAAGGCGGGAACTAATCTAATGAGAAAAGTGCAAATTGGAATGGTCAAGCCGGGAGATATGATTGCAAAAACCGTTTTTCAAGAAAACGGCAACGTGCTTCTTGGAGAAGGGGTAGAGCTTAGTGCTCGTTACATCGATCGATTACAAAACTTAGGCATCGATTTTTTGTTTATAGAGGATGGAATGACTGAGGATCTTATTCCAGAGGACACCATACGAGAAGAAACGCGTAAGCAAGCTGTCGATACTATTTACAAGACGATGAACTCCTTCAAAGACCAAACCATAACCAATGGAAGAACAATAGCTCCCGATATGGGGCGGAATTTCAGAGCGGTCTTTGGCGAGATTATGCAGGATCTGGCTACTAGACCTAATATGCTTGTCAATTTAACAAGTATCCATTCGATGGGTGCTTATTTGTTTCAGCATTCATTCAATGTCGCTGTACTTGCGGGGATTATGGGCATGGCCAAAGGCTTTAATCGCATACAGCTGGAGGAGCTTGGAATTGGAGCGCTGCTGTTCGATATTGGAATGTCAAAGGTTCCTGCAAAAATATTAGATAAGCAGGGTTCGCTGACAAAGGATGAGTTTACTATTGTCCAGAGTCATGCCAAGGATGGATTCGATATTATTCGTAAAAACCATGATATCTCTGTTGTTTCAGCGCATTGCGCGCTTCAGCATCATGAAAGGTTTAATGGATCGGGATATCCGAGGGGCTTGAAACAGGATGAAATTCATATGTACGGGCAAATCGTAGGGCTGGCGGATATGTTCGATGCGCTTACGTCACCCAGACCTTATCGCAAGCGGCATACAACAAACGAAGCGATTGAATTTTTGTTTGCTGCAGGGGGCACCTATTTTGATTTGGATTTAATCAAGCTTTTTTGCAAGCATATTTCCATATATCCGGTATCGTCAACGCTTCAGCTAAGCACAGGACAAGTAGGCGTAGTAGCCCAGAATACTGAGCTTGCTTTGCATCGTCCACGACTGCGTATTATCAAAGAAGCAGACGGCAGTGTGCCGAAATCTCCTTATGAGCTCGAATTGAAAAATGAGCTTCATATTACGATCGTCAAGGAGCTTTAACTCAGGTTAGCGGCAATTATAAAATTACATAATGAAAAAATGTCTATACGGATTGTTCTCCTAACGCATACTTTGTTGTAAATGCGATAGGGAGTGATAGCATGACAAAACGAGTTAAACCTCTGCTTTTTGACCCGAAAAAAACCGCTAAAATGCTTAAACCTACAAAAGTAGGCAAGCTCCAAAGTGGTCCAACATTTAATCGCTTGACAGTCGTTTGGGTAAATAATAATGGTGTACCTTTTAATACAACAGGATTTAACGCTGCCTTATTCCGTGGGAATATTCTTGTACAAACTGCTCGCTTTGACCGATTTGGTGTCGTTTTCTTCAGCAATGTAGGGACACTAACAACCGTGTCATATACGATCAGGCTTTTTGACGATTTTGGTAGAGTATTCCGTACGAGAACGATTCCGGCAGGGGTACAGACTTTTGCAGTCATTGGCTAATTTACGTTACTCCAAGCTATCTTCAACTCCATTTAGAATAATATAAAGTTAAGCTATTAAGTTTGCTTTGCAAAAAATCATGTAAACCTCTCCAAAGACGGTCATATTACCGTTGTTATGGGAGGTTTCTTTTTTTTGATCGTAGTAGTTTTGCTTTGAATATGAGGGCGATTCATGTAAAATAATTAGAAATAGACCAAATAGGGGATGTGCATACTTTTATGGGAACTGTTCACCACAAGCTTTCTAGGCTCGAGGTGATGCGCAGGTGGATTTTTATTACACTTGGTGCGGTCCTTGTCTCAGTTGGGCTGGAAATTTTTCTAGTCCCAAATCACATTATTGATGGTGGTATTGTTGGTATATCCATTATTGCTTCACATCTAACTGGACTAGAGCTCGGTCTTTTTCTATTTCTTTTAAATCTTCCGTTTTTATTTCTTGGCTATAAGCAAATCGGCAAAACATTCGCATTGTCTACGCTATATGGTGTCTCGATTATGTCAATTGGTACATTTCTGCTTCATCCCGTACCGCCGCTTACAGTAGAGCCTTTTCTAGCTTCTGTTTTCGGAGGAGTTATACTGGGAGTAGGCGTTGGAATGGTTATCCGTTTCGGAGGGTCGCTAGATGGGACGGAGATTGTGGCTATTTTGTTTAACAAGCGACTGCCGTTATCGGTAGGCGAAACCGTTATGTTTTTCAATTTGTTCATACTTGGCAGTGCCGGCTTTGTATTTGGTTGGGATCGGGCGATGTTTTCGCTAATAGCCTATTACATAGCATACAAGATGATTGATATTACGATCGAGGGCTTCGATGAATCAAAAGCAGTCTGGATCATTAGCGACGAAGCGAATGAAATTGGAACGGCAATTATGAATAGGCTTGGCCGCGGCGTTACGTTTTTGCATGGGGAAGGCGGTTTCTCTGGCGGCAGCAAAAAGGTCATCTTTTGCGTCATTACACGACTTGAGGAAGCGAAGATGAAGTCGATCGTTAATGAGCTGGACCCAGTGGCTTTTCTCGCCGTCGGCAACATTCACGATGTTAAGGGCGGACGTTTTAAGAAGCGGGATATTCATTAATGCAGTAGTATGAATGAAGGAGATATTGCTTTGGATGAGTTTGAGCGCATTCAGCACTGGACGGCGGCTGGGCAATCTGCGGAGTGGCAGCGGCAGCGCGGTGTTATAGCCGGCATAGGAGATGATGCCGCGGTTGTTGATCCAGTCGCGGCGAAGGATGACGTTGTTGAGCCAAAGCGGCTGCTGCTGGCGGTCGACACGATGGTGGAGACCGTCCATTTCAATGATACGACGATGCGGGACGAAGATGTCGGGTACAAAGCACTAGCCGCCAATATTAGCGATATTGCTGCAATGGGCGGTGTTCCGCTGCATGCGCTCGTGTCAGTCAGCGTACCTCCCTCGTACAATTCGGAGCGGATGCGACGGCTGTATGAGGGGTTGTACGCGTGCGCCGAGCGCTACGGGGTTGCCATTGTAGGCGGCGATACGACGTCGTCGCCGATGCACTTAGTTGTCGCGGTAACGGTGATTGGTACCGTTGAAGCGGGTTTGGAACTGATGCGAACAGGCGCAAAGCCTGGTGATGCGGTGTTTGTGACCGGCGCGGTTGGCATGGCGGCGGCGGGGCTGCATGTATTGCTTGCGCAGGGGGCGAAGGCGGAGCATGCAGTAGAATTGTTCGAAGCTCGGGATGGCGAAGAGGGTGCTAGGTTAGCGCCGTTGATTCAGGCGCATCAACGACCGACACCATCCGTTCGAGCGGGGCGGCTGCTTTTGAAGCGGGGAACCTGCAACGCTTTGAATGATGTAAGTGATGGTCTAGCAAGCGAGGCTTGGGAAATTGCTGAAGCTTCAGGGCTAAAGATGATACTGAATGAACATTTATTGCCTAAGAGCGGAAGCATGTCCGCCTACGCAGCAAAGGTAGGCATTGATCCACTTGAGTGGATGCTGGGTGGCGGCGAAGATTATGTATTGCTTGGGACGATGGCTGCTGCTGATGCGGAAGCTATGCGTCTTGTTTTTCGACAGGAAGGACTTCCTTTCTTTATAATTGGAGAAACAGAAGCTGGAAAGCCGGATGTAGAGTTGATTCGGTTTAATGATACGCAGCTTAATAATGGCAAGCAGCAAGAAAAGCGAGTTAAGGTTGAGAAACGGGGATATAATCATTTTAAGTCATGAACGGGTGGTTGAAATGCATCAACGGATAAGCGAGGCTACTTGGATAGCGCATACGGAACAGGATACAGTTGTTTTGGCGGAGCAGCTTGCAGCTTGGACTAAACCAGGCAGCATTATAGCGCTGGATGGTGATTTAGGCGCGGGCAAAACAAGATTCTCACAAGCATTTGCGGCAGCGATTGGCGTAAAAGGAATTGTTAATAGCCCTACTTTTACGATAATAAAAGAATACGAAGGGGAATCACTCCCCTTTTATCATATGGATGTGTACCGGCTGTCGCAAGATGAGGCGGACGAGCTTGGTTTAGATGATTATTTTTATGGAAATGGTGTGACGATAGTAGAATGGGCAAGCTTGATTAAAGAGCTATTGCCAGCAGAGCGGTTGGATCTGTATATAGAACACATAGGGGATGATTCTCGGCGTATACAGTTAATTGGCATAGGAGATCAGTATGCTGACTGGTGCGATGCGTTAATGGAGAGGGGAGAAGACAGATGAATGTAGAGCAGAAGCACCAATCCGGCCCGATACTGGCATTTGATACTTCAACAGCATCAATGGCAGCTGCAATTGTACAAGGTAATGAGGTAGTAGTAGAAATTCAATCGTTAGCAGAAAGAAACCATTCTGTTCATATTATAACGCATATTAAGCAGCTTCTTGAGAGCAGCGGCATTGCAGATGAAAAGCTAGAAGCCGTTGCTGTAGGGAACGGTCCAGGCTCTTATACAGGTATGCGAATTGCTGTAGCTGCAGCAAAAACCCTTGCTTGGGTATGGAATAAACCGCTTGTGGCTGTCTCGAGTTTGGAAGCGCTCGGTTATGGTGCTTGGCATCGCGGAACAGGTATGGAAATGGGAGCTGCAGCCATGGTAGAAGGTGAGCACTGGGTATTCCCAATTATGGATGCTAGACGCGGACAAGTATATTCGTCTGCTTTTGCGATTTCGAATGAACGGAACTGGAGCCGCTGGGCTGACGACGGCGTACGGCTTATGAATGACTGGGTTGACTATATAGCTAAGCAATTGGCTAATCCGGATAAGGATAAAGTAAGCTGCGTTTGGCTTGTTGGCGACTTATCGATACATGAAGCGGAAGCGGAGCGTTTGCAACAGCTTGGACAAGCTGCTGGAGTTGAGGTCCGACTATACCCGTTTGTTCAAGAGGGACAATGGATTGCGCATTTAGGGCGGTATCGTCTTCAAGCTGGTTTGATCGAAGATCATCATACATTAATTCCAAACTATACGCAGCTAACTGAAGCCGAAGTAAATTTAAAGGCGAAGCAAGCAGGTGAAGCTAAGGCATGAAAGTAGATCAAAATAAACTCATATATCGTGCGATGACAATGGCTGACATCCCTGATATTGTCGCGATTGAACTGGAGGCGTTCTCCAGTCCGTGGACAGTTGAAGCTTTTACAAACGAGCTGATGAATAATATGTTTGCAAGATACATGGTAATGGAATATGACGGTGATGTAGCTGGTTATGGCGGAATGTGGGTCATTGTAGACGAAGCCCATGTGACAAACATCGCGATCCGTGCGGATTATCGTGGACAAGGCTTAGGCAATTGCCTATTAGCAGAGCTGCAGCGAACGGCTGTTTTTTTTGGAGCTGTAAAAATGACGCTAGAGGTTCGGCCATCCAACGAGATAGCACAGCATTTATACCTAAAGCATGGCTTTGAGCCTGCTGGCATTCGGCCGCGTTATTATTCGGACAACAATGAAGATGCACTTATTATGTGGGCGGAGCTAGATTATGAACGGTTGAAGACAGGGGAGCAGTGAACGTGAGTCATACAGAGCGTGAAATAAGCAACGACATAAGCAAAGATACATTAAACGACATTATTTTGGCAGTGGAGACGAGCTGTGATGAAACGTCTGTAGCTGTTATTCGCGGTGGAAAGCAAATTCTGTCTAACGTTATTTCTAGTCAAATTGAGATTCATGAGCGTTATGGCGGCGTTGTACCCGAAATTGCCTCAAGAAAGCATGTGGAGATGATCACTCTC
>NZ_JBFUHJ010000024.1:0-39097 GCF_056402455.1 Paenibacillus sp. P4_A7
ACCCATTCGCCCAGGGCAGAAGAATACGCGCAAAATCCGTTCGAAATCAACAGTTAGCTTCGTTTACAGAGTAGCATAGTTCAGTTCACATGAACATTTTTTTAAGTGGATATTCCATCCGCTTTGTTTGCTGTTCGTTTTTTTCTTTGCTTGCAACAAAAAACAAACGGCACAGGGATTTTCCCATGCCGTTTTGTATTCCATTTTTATCCCCGGTCTTGTCTTTGAGCTTAACTTAATGACATTGCCATGACAGAGGGCTCTTTCAAATACAACACTTAAATCTTTTTAACAAATTCGGACTTCAACTTCATAGCCCCAAAACCATCAATTTTGCAATCAATGTCATGGTCACCATCAATCAAACGGATGTTTTTCACCTTCGTACCTATTTTTATAACAGATGAAGTTCCTTTAACTTTAAGGTCTTTGATTACAGTGATAGAATCACCATCATTCAAGACATTTCCGTTTGAATCTTTGATAATTCTTATATCTTCATTATTTTCGGTTTCTGATCCTAAAGTCCACTCATGACCACATTCTGGGCAAACTAACAGGCTCCCATTTTCATACGTGTATTCTGAGTTACATGTTGGGCAATTCGGTAAGCTAGACATCGTTTCATGTTCTCCATTCGTATATACTCATATTCCTTGATGTTCCTCTACAAGTATATTGGAAACAGAGCAACGATTCCACTAAATATGACATTTAGAGTTCACTTCTTATTTATCCGGCAGTTGTTCGACATAGTTGTCAGATAAATTTAATAGCTTCAATCCAGAGGTGTATTCCTTCTCAGTTGACCCATCCGTATTCGTTTTATTGTCGATCAAGTTATAATTCGTTCCATCCTCATAGGCGATACCTGGCAAATACATGTTGGTGTCATTAATAAAAGAACCAGTAGGCAGAAAATGCCGCATTGGCAAAATATTCGTATTCTGGTTTAGCAGATCTTCACCGAAATGAATTTGATCTTTAAGAGAAATACCCATCAAATTCGCCACTGTTGGCAGGATGTCGATCTGACCACCAACCTTATCTATAACCGAAGGATAAGTTACACCTGGTGCGGACATTATAAATGGAATATTGAACATATCGGTATACCCATATTCTCTGCCTAGAAGCTCCTTCATTATGTCTTTCTCGTCCGTGCTAAGTGAATAGAGAGGCAATCCCTGATGGTCGCCGTAGAACAGGATGACGCTCTCGTCCCATATTCCCCGCTTCTTAAGATCATCTATGAAGAGGCCTACAGCATAGTCCGTATAATTTTGTGCAAGTATATAATCTCCAACCAGAGTGCCTCCAAACCGTTCAGACAGCTTCATATGGTACTTAGACTCTGGCATTTTATAAGGATGATGAGAGCTCATGGAAAGAACTTGGGCATAAAATGGCTTACTATCCTGATTCATCTGTTCTAGCTTATCCGCTGTCTTCGCATAGAGCACTTCATCAGAAGCGCCAAAAGCAATATGGTCATCGTCGCCGAAGAAGCTTTGGTCGTAATAATGCTCAAACCCGATTGCTTTGTACAGCTCCTTACGATTCCAGAATTCTACGGAATTCGTATGAAAAGTAGCAGTAGTATACCCATTCGCTGCAAGCAGCTTAGGCAAACTTGGGAGAGCTTTATTCACATAGTTTTTGATGGCTGGTTCATGCTGTGGTACGTATAGTGACGTATTTACTACAAACTCTGCATCAGAAGTCGTCCCTTGACCGACCATTGTGTAAAAATTGTTGAAATAGAAATTTTCCTTCACCAGCTTGTTAAGGTTCGGAGTAACCTCCTGCCCCTCAATATTTAGTCCCAACAAGAAGTTCTGGAACGATTCAAGCTGAATGATAATCACATTTTTTCCTTTTTCCGCATCCCAATAAGTCGCCACTGGAGGGGTTTCGATTCCCTTTAGTTGATTTATAGCTTCTTGAGTGATGTCACTGCGATCAACAAATTCCTTCTTCTGAGTCGTATCACTAAAGATCGTATAGATCTCATAACTTAGAATGCCCATTCCTTCAGCTTTCTTATTCTCGTTCATACTGGCATGGTTAGGCCAAATATTAAAAATACATAGAGCAATTGATAGGGTAAATGAAGCCATGAGAATCCGTTTATCAATTTTTTTCATACCTAGCTTTTTAAACTTATTGATCGATTTTGGTCTGAACATAAACACTCCAAAAACGATAATATCGATAAAAATCAATAAATAATAGGGATCAAGTAAGGAATACGTACTCTCCCCAACCTTAGTTACTTTATCAGCCTGGCTCAGCGCATGATAGGTTGCGATAATGCCATAGTATTTGTAATACATGAGAACTGCAAAATAGATGACCGTCACTAGCAAATTAACGAACATATAATAGAGAATTTTGCGCTTCGTTGCAAACCATTCGATGAAACAGAATACAATCCATAAAATCGGGATTTCCGTTAACCATGTCGTTAAGGACGGACCGTTATCAAAGATGACGAACCAGGCTAGAGAGCTCTTAAGAATAAGGATAATTGTAAATATAACAAACGGTCTATTGCGGAGCCATACAAGCATTTTATAAACCTTCTTTCTTAAATCCAAAAGTGCTTAAAACTCGGACAAACTCTTTTATCGCCTAACTATCTTAGTAGTAAAGTAAAATTCAAACTAGAAGTATTATGCGCGTTCTGCAGGCTGTTGTCAAAACCATCTTTTACATAAATGGATTAATGGGACAATACTTGTAACTGTCCATTCACGCTCCGTTCATAGTACGGGAATATACTTGAGCCTGTAACAAAGAAACGGAGGAGCAATTATGGATATGGCATGGAAAGAAATGAAGAAGAGTAAAGCGAAATTTATCATATTAGGGTCCATTATTTTTCTGGTTAGTTTTTTAACTTTTATCATTTCAGGTTTGGCGAATGGGTTATCTCAAGATAATGCTGCTCTAATTAAAGATCTGCCTGCTGGTCATTTCTATATGAATGCCGATGCAGATGAAAAGTACAATCTTTCAAAAATAGATCCAGCTGTACAAGATAGCATCTTAAAAGAACACAAGGATGCAGCAGCACTTTCTATTCAAATGGGCTTTGTGAACGATGCGGAGGACAAGCAATTTAGTGTAGCTTTCGTTACTTCAACCGATTCCAAGCTATTTGAGCAAGTTAAACCAGGAGAAATTATTTTAGATCGTTCTCTAGAAGATGATGGCATTCAAGTAGGGGATGTATTAACGAACAATCAGTTCAACGGTGAATTTAAAGTAACTGGATTTGTGGATCAAAAGAAATATAGCCACGCGCCTGTCGCATATATTCATATGGATAACTATAAAGAAATTTACCGTGTGAATAACTTGCAATTGGTTTTCGTACCCGGACAAGATCAAGCACAGTCTATCACTGGACTACAAGCATTTTCGAATAATCAATTTCTCAACACCATCTCGAGTTATAGTGCGGAACAAATGTCCCTTAATATGATTATATGGTTCTTAGTCGCCATCAGCGGCATGTTGTTCGCGATCTTCTTCTATATGATGAATGTTCAAAAAATCGGACTATACGGCATCTTGAAGGCTATCGGTGTAAAAACAAGTACGTTATTCCGGATGATGTGGTCTCAAATGTTCTTCATTACCACTATCGCACTTCTTTTATCTATTTTATTAAGTCAAGGCTTTAATATGATTGCACCGGAAGGCATGCCTTTCAGTCTGACGCTTATGACAACCATTCAATTATCGATTCTATTCTTAGTCATTGGATTTGTCGGCGCAACCCTTTCAGGTCTTCAAATTAAAAAAGTTGAGCCGCTGCAAGCCATTCAACAAGGAGACAACTAATATGACAACCTTTACGATAAATGACGTCAAAAAGACATTTACCAATGGCGAAGTCGATGAGCAAGTATTAAACGGAATCAACCTTACACTGCAAAAAGGAGAAATAACAGCTCTCGTAGGCCCTTCAGGATCTGGTAAAAGTACACTCTTAACTATYGCGGCAGGTCTTCAACGCGCATCGAATGGAAAGCTGCTATTCGAAGGGAAGGACATGTCCGCAATGACACAGGAGGAGATTCGAAAAATACGAGCAAATAAATTTGGGTTCATTTTTCAATCGTCTCATCTTGTACCTTTCCTTACTGTAGAAGATCAGCTCATGCTGATGCTGGACGTATCCGAGTCAAAAATGACTAAGCGTGAACAAATCGCGGAGGTTCATAAACTACTCAAATCAGTCGAGATGTTTCATCGCAAGGATGCTTACCCCGCTTCCTTATCAGGTGGAGAAAAACAGCGGGTTGCCATTGCACGTGCCATCATCCACAAGCCTAAAATACTATTCGCGGATGAACCGACTGCAAGTCTAGACTCGAAAAAGTCCAAAGATGTAATGACGCTCATCAGAAATTTGACGAAAACATTAAACATCACAACCTTGCTGGTGACCCATGATGAAGAGATGCTCTCCTATGCAGATCATGTGATTACTATGAAAGATGGATTGATTGTATAACAGGGGCTGTCCCCAAAGTCATTATCTTCATGACTTTGGGGACAGCCTTTTTTTTGTCTTCATAACGAATTTTCACAGCTATAGACAGAAAGTTGCGCGCAAATAATCAGTAGACTACAATTAATTATTAGTGATTTCCATTTATAACGGAATGAATAGGAGCAGATGTCCGGTATGAAGCAGCCCTTAATATTAATTGTTGAAGATGAGCCTCGGATGAGGGAATTGGTTGCAGATTATTTGGAAGAAGAGGGCTTTGAAATTATACAGGCTGCAAATGGCTACGAAGCGCTTGAACACGCACGCCACACGCCGCCAGATCTAGTCGTCCTTGATATTATGATGCCGGGCATAGACGGTTTTGAAGTATGTAAGCAGCTTAGGACTCATTCCCAGACCATCATTGTCATGTTAACGGCGAGGTGGGAGGAAGAAGATAAATTATATGGCTACGAACTCGGAGCCGACGATTATATAACGAAGCCATTTAGCCCCAAAATTTTGACCGCAAAAATAAAAGCTCTGTTAAGCCGCTGGACTCCACACGAGGAACCCACACAGCTCAAAAACCATCGAGATTTAGAAATAAACGAACAAGCCCATGAAGTCCATCTTTGCGGTGAACTGCTCGAATTATCACCAAAAGAATATGAGCTGCTGCTGTTTTTCTCCCATCATCCTAATCGCGTACTAACAAGGGATACGCTGCTTAATCGCTTATGGGGAATGGATTATTACGGAGACGCCCGCACGGTAGATACACAAATCAAACGTCTTCGCAAAAAGCTAGGGGACAAGTCTGATTACATACAAACGGTTCGCAACATTGGTTATAAATTCCAGGATAAACCATGAGGTCATTATGAGAAGAGAACGACTGTCTTTCAAAGTTTTCTGGTTCGCTTTAATCGCATTAATACTGTTCACCATCTTATGGATGGTGCTGCAAACCAAATTTTTTGGCACCTTCTATGTCCATCAAAAATCAAATGAACTATCGCAGGAAATGGAGAAAGTTTATAAGAAGTATGCTGAGGGCGTTTACGAATTAAACACCAAGCCAGCAGAGGTCATTAGCTTCGAGCAGCGTTTTTACGGCTTAACGGCAACACTGTACAAGCAAGGCAATAAAATCGACTTGTACGTTGGGGGATATGACGACGCTATACCTGCTATTCCGATGTCTCCCTCTATATCCATTACAAAGCCCTACGATATTTCCATTCATTCCAATTTGCCGGTGACCGTCCAACCGCCTATGGATGATAAGCCTATAGAAAGCCAACCGCTTATACCGGCAACCTATCTTAATCCTTATAGTGAACGGCTATCGAGTGCCATGAGCATGTGGCTGCAGGATACGGACCGATTTAATACCCTATCCAAAACAGGACAGGTATCCGTTACGAAAATATCATCCTTTGATGCCGATAACGAGAACATGCTGATTGCCGCCGCGAAGCTGCCAAGTGCAGTAAACCAAATTGGCGGAGACGCTTATCTGATTGCGCTGGCTACACTCCAGCCCGTCGGCGATGCCGTTCAAGTGATGAGCCGCTTTTACCTGTACTTTTACTTGCTGGCTGCGTTTCCTATTTTACTATTTGCTTATTACCTTTCACGCAAGATCACCTTGCCGCTTATCCAGCTGAACAAAGTAGCTAAACGGTTGGCTAAGCTCGATTTCACCGTAGCTGTACGTATGAACCGAAAGGATGAAATCGGCCAACTTGCAGTAACGATGAACAGTCTTGCAAGGAATTTGCAGCAAACGATGGCTGAATTACAGGAAGCAAACACTAAATTACAAGCCGATATTGAGAAAGAAAAGCAGCTTGAACGACTGCGCAAGCAATTTGTTGCCAGCGTGTCGCATGAACTGCAAACGCCGGTCAGTCTGATCCAAGGCTATGCAGAAGCGCTCCAAGACAATGTCGCTCACGGATTGAAACGAGATAAATATGCGGGTATTATTATCGAGGAATCGGAGAGAATGGCCCGTCTTGTGGCAGATTTACTGGACTTGTCTCAATTAGAGAGCGGTCGGTTTGCACTACATTTGTCACAGGTCCCGCTTCAAGAAACGATCCGCTCGGTATTAATTAAATTGGCTCCAGTCTTGCAAGAGAAATCAATCGATCCTCAGCTGACCTTGCTTTATACAGAAGAAATTTGGGTACATTCAGATCGACAGCGGTTGGAGCAAGTGCTAATAAACCTGCTCGGTAACGCTATCCGCCATATGCCCATCCAAGGACGACTAGCAATACGGGTGACGCTCGAAGGATCAGCAGTACGGTTAGAAATTAATAACGAGGGTCCGCCTATTCCTGAGGATGATCTGCCCTATATTTGGGACACGTTCTACAGAGCAGATCGTTCAGGCAGTCGTGAGCTTGGGGGAACCGGTATCGGCTTGTCCATCGTAAAAGCTATTTTACAACGGCACGGAAGTGAATACGGTGTGTTCAACGTAGAAGATGGCGTAACCTTTTATTTAACCCTCCCTCTACATGACCGAGCGTAACTACAGCAATACACATTGCAAAAAAACCAGTCTAAACCCCCTTTCAGGAGTTTAGACTGTTTTCACATTACTTTCTCAGCGCCTCCGCCGGCTCGGTCGCAATCAACTTCCGACTTACAATCGTGCTTAATAGAAGAATAATTACGAATGTTGAAATAACGGTAATAACAATTTGTAAGGTTTGTATGATCATATCTCCCCCAAGTAGGAGGCCATATATATAATTAATAATAAAGAACATACCCACGCTAAAAACAGTCGATGTACACGATAAAAGAATATTTTCCGCGGATAAAATGCCCCTGATCCATCCTTTGTTATAGCCGAGAGCTGCTAATACTCCTATTTCACGGTAACGTGCATTTGTCTGTTTAGCAAGCAATACGATACTAATGAACAGTGCGATTGCTAAAATAAGTATAGATACAGCAAGGAACAGTTTCTTTAAGCTATTAAACGTGTTTTCTAATGCAGCAACCTGCTCCACGGCTGTTTTGGCCGTTATTTTTTGCTTCGATAAATCATCCGTTACCGACACAATATCCGAAAAGCTAATCACATCATAAGAAACGGACCTTGGTTTCTCTTCTCCCTCACTATCATATAGGGCTTGTTCCAGATCGGAGCTGACGAAAAAGTCATCATACCCTGCATTATAAATACCGCTGATTGTGAGAGAATGGCTGCTCCCGTTGTATTCAAATGTTAGTTGCTGGCCAATAAGCTCATTTATGTTATCAGTAAATTTCTTCCCGACACTTGGTGTAATGGAAATCTCATTCTCTCCATATCTCGGCATTGTTCCGAAGGACATATTTTCAGTAGCTCTAGGCATTGGTATTTTTTCGTTGAAAATAACCTTCTCTTCATTAAGAGTAAGAGATAAATCTTTGAGCACATACTGATAATAGACATTTTCAATTCTATGATCCTCACTCAACAAGGGATATGGATCTGTTTTCTTATCATCAAGTGGAATATATCCATTGTTAAACGCGATATTTTTTTCTGTGAAATCCGTGATAGACTTACTCATTATATTGTTAGATGAAAGAGACACGACAAATAACGAAATGCCCATTGCAATGACCAAGCTAACCGCCATATAGCGTAAAATATGCACCCTGTAGTTTTTAACAGCACGCTTCCAAATTGAAGCTTTGGTACGATCATTGTTGATCTCTTTTTTCGACTCCGTTGGTAATGGCGTTTCTGCTTCCGTTGTTGGCTCTGATGAGACAACCTCTATGTTCCCATCCACAATGGAAATGACTTCATCCGCCCACGTGCAGATCTTCCTATCATGGGTAATGACAACGACCAAGCGATCTATAGCTATCTCTTTTAAAATATCCATGATCTGATTGGACAGCTCTCGATCAAGCGCCCCAGTTGGTTCATCTGCAAATAAAATTTGCGGGTCATTTACAAGTGCTCTTGCAATTGCGACACGTTGTTTTTGACCGCCCGAAAGGTTCTCTACCTTTTCCCCTGCTTTCGTTTCCATACCCAGCTTTGTGAGCAAAGCAGCTATATGTTTAAGGTTTTCCTCCTCCGGCTTTCCGTTTAACTCTGCCGCGAGTAAAATATTTTCTAATACCGTATAACCACTAATTAAATTGTAGCTTTGAAAGACAAACCCAATATGCTTTTGCCTAAACTGACAAAGCTCTTCCGGAGTCATTGCCGTAATTTTCTCATCGCATACCGTAATTTCGCCCTTATAATTCGTATCAAATCCAGCAAGCAGGTTTAATAATGTGCTCTTCCCGCTGCCTGATGCTCCGAGAACACAGGTTATCCCTGTATCCCGAAACAGATAGCTCATTTGATTTAAAACGGTTTGATCAGCATACTTTTTTGTAATTCGTTCTAATGTAATCATTATCTGTCACCTGACTTTAAGGTTTTAAATAGGTTTACAGTAGGTATAACCATCGATGCAACCATTCCACACAAAGCGCATAACAGAATGATCAGTCCTCCTGCTATAGCAAATGTTTTTACATTTAAAATATCGGCAGCTGTAAATGATTTCATAGCTATATTGATGAGTGGAGAGGTGACTGAAAATAATACCATTGCAGCTATTCCAACAAGGAAGTATTCTACAAATGTAATCTTTGTCAGGCCGCTATTCCTGTATCCGTTAATCTTGTATATCGCATATTCCTTTTTACGCATAGCTGCAGTCATGAATGCAATCGCAAGAGAAACGATTAGAGCAAGAACACTGATCAAAATAACAGCTGAACCCGATTGCTCCTTCGCTTGATCATTTAACCGAACCATATCTTCCACCAGCTCGAATTGACCCATTGGAACAATACCCATTGCCAACAGCTCGTCTTTCAATGCAATCATATCCTCAGCGCTATTGGCTCTAATAGAAAAATTAGACGTTTTTTCTTTCATATTCGCCTGCTCACGCATTTCTATAACAGAGGATTTACTGAAAAAGAAAGAGTCATCCACCGGAAATTTCTTAACCTCACCGTTACTCTCATAAATAGCTGTTGTATCCGCCACACCAACAATTTTTGTAGTTGTACTTACAGGCATTTCAACAGCCTCTCCTGAATCCCAGTTGAATAAAGTACCGCTGAGGTCAATCGTTTTACCTATCAAGTCTTTACTTGCAATACCTAACACATCTGCCAAGCTGCTTGATACAACAACCTCATTCGCATCACCCATGGGCATCTTTCCTGCTAATAGTTTATTTAATACCGGAACATTATTTGATGTTTCAATTTGGTGCTCCTTACCGTCCACTACCAGCTTAATTTTTCCCACAGCCTGGGCAAATACGACATGCTTAACACGTTTGTCATTTAAATACTTATCATAAAGACCTGCGATGTCCTGATTTACATTGACGTTCGGCTTTTGCTCATCCTCAGATTCGCTTGAACTTCCGGCTGCACTCATAAAGCTGGCTGCAAGGCTAATATCTAATAGTCCTTCGCCAATAGTGTCATACAGTTCATCAAAGCTAGTTTGACTCGTGTTTTGTATGCTGCCTGATGTATTTATCAGCAGAAAGCTAGCTGATACAACGATGGCAAGGGCTAACACCGCATATCTACCCATTTTACTTTTTACGTTTGTCATGGATACAGAAAGGGTACTTTTCATTGACAATGCTGGTTTGGTTATCGTTTGTGAGATTTTCGACTTACCTTGTTCTTTGATGGCTTCCGAAACGATTTCACCTTTATCCATCTCAAAAATATTGCTATTGCTATCCAGCATTGAGCTGTCATGCGTGACTACAATGACCGTTCGAGTTTTTGCAATTTGTTTTAAAATATTAATAATAATACTGGCCGACTTCGGATCAAGAGCAGCTGTAGGCTCGTCTGCAATAATAACTTCTGGATTTTTCACAAGCTCTCTTGCAATAGCCACGCGCTGTTTTTGTCCGCCAGATAGATTTCTCACCTTCTGATTTGCCAGCTCATGAATGTTAAGCTGTTTCATCGTTTTGGTTATAAGTTCATCTGAAATGGCTTCATTTAAATAGAGGGGCATTTTAATGTTATCAAACACACTTAGATCCTCTAGTAAGTTAAATTCTTGCCACACGATTCCTATTTTTTTATTGTGATACTCACTTTTTTCCTCTGCAGTTAATGTTTTGAGACTTTGTTTTCTATAGTAGGCTTCTCCTTGAAAATCTTGATCCAAACCAGATAGTATTTTGAGAAGTGTCGACTTACCGCTTCCGGATGCGCCAATAATAAAGTTTAGCCCACCCTTTATTTCTAGAGATATGTTTTTCAACGCATACTCCTGGCCGAACATTCGCGATACATTTTTAATTTCGTACATTATGTTTTTTCTCCTATCATTTTGTGGGATTTGTCCATTGTCGCTCTCTTATACTATATAAGGATAATGTGTCATTCAGATGGCGTAGAAGTTTACCGCCCTTACGAACCATACACTGTTCACCCATAAACATAAAAAGTTGGAGGCTCCTAATCAGGGAATCGGTTTTTTTGTCTTGTATAAATACACTTCATTTATTATGATCATAAGGTCGGATTTTTTTTATAAAAAATAGGAGTGTGTGTCATGGTTCAACAAAGAAGTATCGCATTAGCAATTATTTTCTCATTAATCACTTGTGGTATCTATGCTATTTATTGGTTTATTGTTTTGACTAATGAAGTCGGCGAGGCGAGTGGAGACAGCTCATTTACAGGGGGTAAGCATTTCCTTCTAACATTAGTCACATGTGGTGTTTGGAGTTTCATTTGGGCCTATCAGGTAGGTAAGCATATCGAAGAAGCGCAAAGACAACGCGGTCAGCTGTCAGCGGATAATTCGGTTCTTTACATTATTCTTACTCTCTTCGGACTAGGTATCGTAACGTATGCCTTAGTACAATCGGATGTCAATAAACTCGCTAAAGTTTAAGATTAATCCAAAGAGCCACCCCAAACTATTATGGGGTGGCTCACTTGTCATAGGCGGTTTATTTTACCTGAAAATATGGCTGCCCGTAACAAATATCGGTATTCCTTGTGTGATTCACGAGTTAACTGGGTTTTATTGTCCGGGATGTGGAGTAACAAGAGTTGTTCTTTCACTGTTGAAATTAGATTTTGTTCAGGCATTTCGATTTAACCCTTTATTATTTATGTTAGTTCCCTTGTATGCGATGTACTTCATTACTCAAAAGAAGCAAATGCGGCTTATAGGCAATGTGATTATGGTTATTATGCTGATCATGACTCTTACGTTTGGAATACTTAGAAATATTCCGATTTTTGATTTCTTGGCTCCGACGGTAATTCGTTAATAACCAGTAACCTAGTAGTACATCCCATCCGCCGTAACAAAATCCCTTATAAACTAGCCAACCTTACGGCGGATCTATCCCCTTTAGCATTATTTGATTTCATAATAGTAACATGAAATGGCTTCATCAGAATTAAACAGGGGGTTATTAACGGATGGATGAAAAAGCGCAAGACCTCTCAGAAGCATGCCCAAGCGATCCGAATGATCGGGCTTCCACTGACATTATTCATAGTGATCTACTTGCCACCCAAGAACTTGTTTATAACCCGTGCAGATTTGAATGCTCTCTACCAGTCCCAGAAGCACAAAATGCTGATTATGGGGCGTTTGCATTCAACTTGAATACCCTTTCCATTAGATTCCGTGCCGCAAAAATAACCCCTACAAAGGTCGGACAGTTTGTGACTTTATGGGAGCGAATTGGCGATGGGCCAATCCAGCCTTATGACGTTTTAGAACCAGTAGATTTCTACGTTATTAGTACACGAAAAGGCAGTAACTTTGGTCAGTTTATATTTCCAAAGACTGTTCTATGTGAACGGGATATTCTATCCAATAAAGGTGAAGGTGGTAAAAGAGCAATACGCGTCTACCCGCCTTGGGACAACCCTACGAGCCGCCAGGCTCAAAAAACTCAGCAATGGCAGTTGAACTATTTCCTAGAGATACCTAGCGATATACCGATAGACCTTGTTCGTGCTCAAATGTTATACGGTATGCAGCAGCATGATGATACAAACATAAAAAATGGCTCTTCACATTGATGTGACTAGAGCCTTTTTTGTATAGGTCGAATATACACTAGCGATCAAAGCGTAGCAACTGCCTGGCCTAACAATGATGACAGCTTTTCAGCATCGGCCGTTTGCCCTTGCCGCAGCTTCAAAGTCTTTCTTTCTAGAGGACCTTCGAACATGCCCTCCGGAAGCTCCAAGGCAGCAGCATTAAAGATCGTAAAGCTGACCGTGTCTTTCGATGTCGAGATAACAGCAGCGTATTTTCCATTTTTCAAAAAATGGGGCTTCTTGTACTGCATACGTTCCTGCACATCCGGTATGGCCTGGTGGACTATATCACGCAGAGTTGTGGACAGCTCCCCTTGCCACGGTTCTTTTAACGCTTCAATAAAATCTGTTACTTCCTGATTCATTTTATATACTCTCCTTTTTTAGCATGTTGAGCTGCTCCTCTAAATCGACCTCCATGGCTAGTAGCCTAGGATCCCTTATCAATGACGGTTTGTCCTCAAGCTTCCTCATTTCGATTTGAAATGCCCCGAGTCCTGCTGGAATCGGCATCCGAAGTGCCCAATCAGCGGCTTCCTCTTCCGTCCTTACATCGATCAGGGTATATTCAGCAATAAGCTCTTGGTCTATCGGAAAAGGACCGGTCTTCACTTCAGGCTCTCCGCCATGTGATGGATACAATATCCGGATTCCGCTTGAGCTGGGCTGAAGCTCTTCTTCAGCTAGCAGCACGCCAGCTCTGGCCAATGATTTTTTGTATGCTATCTTTGCATCGTTGTGTTCCCGGCTGTGCTTTACACCCGCCTCCGAGTACCCTGTCGCCTTGACAATCAACATAAATCGCAAGATCGGTTCCCTCCTTGTTATTTCGATGCTTCTAACCCGCATTCTGCGGCCCGCTTCAGTAAAAGCTCCTGCTCTCGGAAATTTCGCGTCATCGAGGATGCACGTTCAAATTCAGTACGAGCCTCATCAAACCGGCCCAGCTTCACTAGAAGATCGCCGCGAACGCTCGGCAGCAAATGGTATCCCTTCAGGGAAGGCTCCGTACTCAGCTGATCAACAATTTGCAGCCCAAAGGCTGGTCCAAATGCCATCGATATGGCGACTGCACGGTTTAGCTCAACGATCGGCGATGGCGTTATCCTAGACAACGCTTCGTAAAGGGCTGCAATTCGGATCCAATCGGTCTCGGCCGCAGTAGGCACCTGTGCGTGGCAAGCAGAAATAGCAGCCTGCAATGCGTATGGACCGAGCGTTCGTCCCAGCTTCTGGCTACGCTCCAGTGCTGCCAAACCACGGCGAATCAGCAGACGATCCCACTGTGCCCGGTTTTGGTCCATCAGAAGTACGGGTTCACCCGTAGAGCTAACACGAGTTTTGAACCGTGAGGATTGRATCTCCATTAAGGCTACTAGTCCATGAACTTCCGGTTCATGTGGTGCAATCTCGGCCAATACGCGCCCCAGTCTAAGCGCCTCCTGACATAGCAGTGGCCTAATCCAGTGATCTCCGGAGGTAGCCGAATAGCCTTCGTTGAACATAAGGTAAATAACCTCGAGTACGGCAGACAGTCGGTCTTTGAGCTCGTCCCCTGCCGGGACCTCAAATGGAACCTTCTCGGCGCTGAGTGTTCGTTTGGCCYGGACAATCCGCTGGGCAATCGTTGATTCAGCAGCTAAGAAAGAACGTGCGATTTCATCAGTAGTCAGCCCGCATAGCAAACGAAGCGTCAGAGCAACTCTCGCATCCTGCGATAATACTGGATGGCAGGTCATAAAGATGAGACGAAGGAGATCGTCACTGATCTCCCCGTCCAAAGCATGCTCCACGTCTTCCTCCGTATACAGATCCAAACTATGGGCAATCTCTACGTATTTCTGGTCGCGCAGCTTGGTTCTCCGTAACAGATCAATCGCACGTCGCTTGGATGTCGTCATGAGCCAGGCACCCGGATTGTCTGGGATGCCGATCTCCGGCCATCGTTCAAGGGCAATTACCAGAGCATCCTGGGCAAGATCCTCTGCAAGACCCACATCCCTTACCATTCGCGTTAACCCCGCGATAAGCTTGGCCGATTCCATTCGCCATATCGCATCAATCGTTCGATGTGTATGGAACAAAGTCACGCTTTATTCTTCTCCTTAACTTGTTTACGAAGCGCGGCTTCTTTTGCCAATGAATCAGGATTGTTCATTAAGTCCTCCGCCTCAAACACCTGTCTGAGTTCAATCTGGCCCTGTCCATTTCCGTGAGGATCTGGCATACGCAGAGCCCATTCAATGGCTTCTTCCCTGGATTTAACTTCAATTAGCGTATAGCCCGCTATCATTTCTTTCGCCTCAGTGAACGGACCATCCACAACCTTAGGTTTGCCTCCGGGCTCCGGATAGGAAATTCGGATTCCACTTGCGCTGGACTGCAAGCCATCACCAGCTAGCAGCACACCGGCCTTTACCAATTCCTCGTTATACTTCTGCATGGCATCAATAAGCTCCTGGCTGGGCATAACCCCCGCTTCTGAATCTGTTGTAGCTTTTACAATCATCATAAATCTCATATGTGTATACCTCCCGTTTTTTAGTGAAGCTTCATTTACCGGATTAAAACGGTCCGAATAAGTCGGCTTCTATATAGACGACGAATGCAACCAACTTGAATCGACAGCTCCTATAAACTTTTTCACAATAACATTAATGGCCGATAAAAAATGCTGTAAGCTCAGACGCAATTAATTTAGTATTTAGTTTCTTGGTATGACCGAGTCCCTTTTTACTCAGCAGCTGCGAATTGGGGAGCACTTTAGCCAGTGCCTGGGCACCATGGCGCAGCGCGACCGGGCTCTCGGAGCCTTCGAGCACCAGCGTTGGCATCGTGACCCCGCTCCACAGCTTGGGAGGCAGCGGCTTCCCATCCATATAGCCATCCATCAAAGCTGCATCGTAGGGGAGTGTGTGAGCAACGGCCATAAGCTTTGACCACACACCAGGCATAATACGCATCAAGCTGACAACGAATGAAGGTGCACCCATGCCCTTGTTCATAAAGTACGTAATAGCCTCAGTACGGCGATTAGTGGCAATAAGCTCAGTAACGTGTTTTTTGAAATTTCCCGGCGGCTTGTGACCTGAAGCATCGACCACAAGTGGAGGTTCATGCAGGACTAGTTTCGAAATGCTGACTCCACTCGCTGCTGCTTGCAAGGCAAGAACCGCACCCGATGATAATCCCCAAACATATGCTGAGCCGCCAGCTTCATTAATTATCGCTTGAAGATCTTCAATCTCGCGTTCTACGACATAGGTCCCTGTGTCTCCGCTATCGCCGCGGCCACGGCGATCGTAGTTATAGACCGTGAAGTGCTCTGACAAAAGCTTAGCCAGCTGTAGCTGTCCAGGGAATTTCCGATAGCTGAACGCACCCGCTACCAGTATAAGTGCCGGTCCTTGACCCATCTTATCATAGGCGATCTTGGTGCCGTCTTTCGAAGTTACTGTGTACATGGTCAGTCTCCTTTGCTGTGGTAATAGAAAACGTTTATCCATTTGCGGTGATACCTTAAACAAATCAACATAGGCCAGCAACTCTCATAAAACCGTATCTCTATATACACGACGAATAGATATCGAATGAATCGACATGACGAAAAAAATTCTTTTTTAATATTCATACAACCGATTTACTCATTCGTCATCTTTAATTAAAATTCCTTTTTTATCCTTTATTCAATCGTGAAGACTCTATTGCTAAGAGAAGATGGGGATAAGAGTATACCGGGGCGCTCGTGCATAACGGATGTATAATGGGCGTTCATACAAATCAGCTTTCGGGGTTTTTGAAACATATGTGAGTGTAACCATCCTCTCGGAAAATGGACCATACAGACTGTCTACCGAGCTAGCAGTTTGGTCTCAGCAAAGAATATCCGCTTTAGCCGCTTCTTTGCTGTGCCCTCCTAGTTTCAAAATGTGAAACTAAACAAGGCTGCATAAGGGCCAGATACGATTTAGTGTTACGGGATGAACTTAATTGCCGGGTTATCTCCATCCGTGACTCTTTTTGGTCAATTAACTGCAGATTCTGAAACTAAATCGTCTCAATTTCTATAATTACTCTCTTTAATTTCAGAATGTAGAACTAATTTAACATTACTCCAAGAAGGCAGACTAGTTTTGATCTCTCAATATGTAACTCAAATAATAACCTATGCCTTCACTCACGCGAACACTGATGCTGAGGCTCCTACCACCATAATTGCACCTATAAGCCCAACAACTGTTTTTTTCATCCTCATCATTATTCCTCCTGTAAGCTGGTTTGTGTCTCACTTCCATGGCTTTATTATAAAGAACCGAATGTTAGGGTAAGGTTAGATTTTATGGTTTCCACGTCGACAAATGATATAATTACGCTATAACCAGTCCATCTTGAGTTGGAGGAACCCCTTTGTTTCGAATTATGATCGTAGAAGACGACGAGAAGATTAGAAAAATCGTAGCCGACACGCTGCGAAAATGGAAATATGAGGTCATAGAGGTATCCACTTTCGAGCAAGTAATGGACGAATTCGTAATAGGCAAGCCGCACTTAGTACTGCTGGACGTGAATTTGCCGATGTATGACGGGTTTTACTGGTGTCAGCAGATTCGTTCCGTTTCCAAGGTGCCGATTATCTTCCTGTCCTCACGGAATCAAAATATGGATGTCATCATGGCGATCAATATGGGTGCAGACGATTTCGTACAGAAGCCGTTCGACTTGGGTGTTCTCGTAGCGAAAGTGAGCGCATTATTACGGCGCAACTACACCTACCAAGATGAGAACCTGCAATTAGCCCACCGTCAGCTTGTTTTTCACTTGTCCAACTCATCCGTCCAGTATGGGGATCGGACAACGGAGCTATCGCGTAACGAATTCATTGTTTTGCAAACCATGATGCGAAATATCGGTAAAATCGTATCGCGGGATGATTTGATGCAGGTGCTTTGGAATGATGAGCAGTTTATTGACGACAACACACTGACCGTCAATGTGAATCGCCTTCGGCGCAAAATCGCTTTGCTAGGGCTCGATGATTTCATCGTCACGCGCAAAGGAATGGGGTATATCATCGAATGAGATTTTGGCGATTCATCAAGTATGAAAAACCTTACCTCTACTTGTACGCTGTAGCATTTCTTCTAACGATTACGGTGTTTGCTACGGACCCACAAATATCATGGCGGTGGCAAACGTTTTTTTATGCGCTAACGCTGAACTTGTTATGGTTAGCCGCTTTTCTGCTACATCGTTATATGAAGAATGTACAGGCTATCCGCCGCTTGCAGGACGAAGAAACCGAGCCGCTTTCACTGGAGGCCGAAGCTTACCGCGAGGCCATGGAACAGCTTAATATTAATCATATTCGTGCCCTGAATGAAGTTCAAGCGAAGCAAAAGGAATACTATGATTTTATCGTATCCTGGTTTCACGAGATCAAGACGCCTATCGCCGTCCTTCGATTGCTGCAGCAAACGGAAGTCGATCCCAAAAGCTTAGAAGAAGAGGTATCGCGAATTGAGCATTATGTGGATCAAGCCTTGTATTACGCCAAGCTCGACAGCTTTAGTCAAGACTATGAAATCGTGAACTGCAATTTAGAGCAGCTGGTCAAAGAAGTCGTCAAAAATCATTCTAAAACGTTCATTTCCAAAAAAATAAGGATCCAATTGGACATCCAATCCACCATTGTGCAAAGCGATTCGAAATGGTTGTTATTTATCGTCAACCAGCTTGTCACGAACAGCTTAAAATATACAAATGACCTTGGTGAAGTATCGATCGCAACACGCGTTACGAAGAAAGAGAAGCTGCTCGTCATACACGACAATGGAATCGGCATTGATTTGAAGGATTTGCCAAGGATTTTCAATCGGGGATTTACGGGCACCAATGGACGCGCGCATATGAAATCGACAGGTATGGGGTTATATTTAGCCCAAGAGCTTTCGAAAAAACTGGGGCATTACATTTCATGTGAATCAGTGGTTGGAAGCTTTACAGAATTCATTATCCACTTTCCGAAGAACCATGATCCTTATCTGAACATACTTCAAAATAACGAGCAAACGCAATAACCTATGATGGTCATTGCGTTTTTTGATGTGTGCCTCTAATTATTCTCACTCACGATTTTATAATAAATATTCGTAGAAGAGACGTAGAACAACAAGTAAATCAGAAAATAGACGCCCATAATGCCCCAAACCATACCCGTAAGCTCAGGGAAATCCTTCACGGAATCGAGAATGTAATACTTGATAATAAACCAGCTATGCAGCACTCCCAGCACGAGTGGCGGCAAAAAGACGAACAGTAGCTGCTTGCGGATCACGCTTTTCATTTGCTGGTTTTCGACGCCGATTTTTCGCAGAATCGTATACTGCAACCGTTCATCAGTCGCTTCGCGCAATTGCTTGAAGTAAATGACGCTGGCAAGCGCAAAAGTAGCGATCAACGCTAGAAAACCGCTGGCAAACAGCATCAGTGATGAGCTTTCGATTTGCTTGGAATACACGTCTGCGAACGAAGAATAATAGGCGCCTGGCGTCTGTGTAACGATCGCGTGCACTTGCTTTGATAGCTCCTCAGCATTTTTAGCGTCTTGGAGCCCATAGATTTCAAACATTTTTTTGTACGCGTGCCCCTGTATGCTCTGGTATGCCTCATCTGAAATCACAAGCACCGCAGGCTTAATGATCATGGATGTAACCGGATCCGATGCCCAACCGAGGTATGCATAGTCTTTTTTCTCGACTAGCTTAAATGTTGTTTCCGTATCCGTCTTGACAGTAAAGCTTGGCTGTTCCCCCGGTGCATACGGGATCGGGAAGTCTGATCCTTGCGAAAGGGTTACTGCTTCATTCCCTTGCAGTTCCACAGTTTGGTCATGCCCCCTCAACGCGATCAGCTCGTTGTATGCATGCTCAGACACGAGCAGAACGTCTGGCGTATAGTATTCGGGGTTTTCAAAGGCAACATTCATATCCGTTTCGGGGGTAGCAACTAAAACCTCATGTTTCATATGAAATCGAACCGTATGGTCAGAGCTCTTGATCAGATCATCGATTTCACCATTCGTCGCGCTATTTAGTGAATGAAATGCCATATCATTAGGCAAATTTCGCCCAACCGCCTCGAACTGTACCTTATAGTTTATCGTCACGAAGCACAGCAGCATCATAATCGCCGCACTGAACAACGAAATAAATGTTAAATTCAAGGTATTGCCCCGAATTTGGAAACGCAGTGAGGAGGTCCACAGCACTGTATTGCCTTCGTGATACTTTTTGCGACGGCTTATCTTTTGAAGCAGCCAACCTGCAAATTGACGAAAAAACAAATACGTACCCGCGATAATACCGATAGCGACGGCAATCATACTTGGAATCGCATACTCCTGCCAAAATATTGAGCCTTTGCCGCTGCTGATCAAAGCAAAGGCCATTCCAAGTAATAGCAGGGCAAAGATAGCCATAACGACGGAAGTTCGAACGGGCCTCTCCATCTTTTGCTTGGCATGGAACAATTCTGTAAGCTGCACCCGGTTCACCAACAAATAGCTTTGGACACTAATGATTACGGCCAACAAGAAGAACACACCAGCGGTAGCAGCAATCGCTTGAATGGGAAAATTCAGTGAGATGACTTGATCATACTGCATTAAATTCATAAGCAGCATGCCGAAGAGCTTAGAAAGCAATCCCCCCAGCAGTACCCCCGTAACCAGTGAAATCGCACCTATAAACAATGTTTCATAGAATACCATTCGCGTAATTTGTCTTTCGTTCAAGCCATACAACAAATACATGCCGAACTCTTTTTTACGTTGTCTCATGAAGAAGGAATTGGCGTAAAGAATAAAGAAAATGATAAACAAAAACACGACAATCGAAGCGATGGCCACGCCGGCCTGAAAATTATCGCGATTTTGCAGCGCGTCCATAATATCTTCGTTATACATAAGAGATGAGAACGTAAATTGAATGATGACACCCGTAATCATGGAGAACAAATAAATAGAATAGAGACGAAAATTACGCTTTACATTCCGAATCGTTAAATCGAGAAGGCTCATCGCAGCTTGCCCCCCATCAAGCTTTGGGTTTCTAGGATTCGATCGTAGAATGCCTTTTGGATTTGATCACCGGCGTAGATTTCGTTCACAATCCCCCCATCGCGCAGGAAAATAACCCTTTTGCAATAGCTCGCTGCATAGATATCATGAGTAACCATCATAATTGTCGTTCTGAATGCTTCGTTCAAACCGACCAACTGCTCCAATAATTGTGTCGCAGATCGTGAATCAAGCGCTCCCGTAGGCTCATCTGCAAATACGATCGCCGGCTTCGTAATGATTGCCCGTGCCGATGCCGCCCGCTGTTTTTGTCCACCTGATATTTCATTCGGGTATTTATGAAGGATTCCCTCAATATTTAACGCCTGTAGAATGGGTAGCAGCCGCGCTTCCATGTCCTCGGCCTTGAATTTACGCAGCGAGAGCGGCAATAAAATGTTCTCTTTCACCGTGAGTGTATCCAGCAGGTTATAATCTTGAAAAATAAAACCCATACGCTCCTGTCGAAATTGCCGCAGCGACTTTTTTTTCATATCAAGCAGCGACTTGCCCTCCAGCCATACCTCCCCACCGGAAAATTGGTCAATCGTGGACAAAACATTCATCAGCGTGGATTTCCCTGAGCCCGAAGGCCCCATAATCGCCGTAAGTTCCCCCGACTCAATCGTTAAATCAATATTTTTTAGTACTGCAGTGGTGCCATAGTTTTTGGATAGATTTTTAGTTTGAATGATGGTTTGCATCGTGTACTCCCTCCCTTTCCTGTTATTTACTATAGACAGGTTTCGGAATTGCAACCATAGAAGTAGCATGAACCAAAGTGACGTTTTTGTCACTAACAGGGTCAAAAAAGCAATAAGCCTAGTCCTTATGGCTACACTCTTCGCTTTATGTTCGTACATGTATTTACTTGAACATCACGTAGTCTACGTTTTACTTAATTCTTAGCTGCTGCAGAGTCCGGACGGTATGTAGTGATATCCTTCTCAAAATAATCGATGAACTCCTTGAGCAGATGGGATTGCTGCTTGTCCCCCAATAACCAGCCGAACTCCACTGGTTGCTGCATAAAATTCTCGAGTTCTAACGGCACGATATCACCGCTTTGAACTAGTGGCTGATCAAAAAAGGAGTAATCATGACCTATTATAACTGCCAATCCCTCCATAAGAGCTAGACAGATCGCGTATCCATTAACGGAAATCAGCTTTTCAGCTAATTCATTCTGCATTGTGTGAGCAACAAGACGGCATCATTTGGGATGCCGTCTCTTTTGTATTATACTTTGATATATAAATGTTATATAAATAATTTGTATTGGAGCTGAAAATAGCTATGAAAACTGAGATCATGAATAGATTCATCTCATACGCACAAGTGGATACACAATCTGATGAAAGCAGCGATTCTTGCCCTTCAACACCAGGACAGCTGGTACTAGCCCGTAAGCTCATTGATGAGCTTAAAGCCATTGGTATGCAGGACATTACGATGGATGCGAACGGTTATGTAATGGCAACTCTTCCAGCTAATACAGATAAAGAGATTCCGACAATCGGCTTCCTCGCCCATCTGGATACGGCTACCGATTTTACAGGCACTAACGTTAAGCCTCAAATTATCGATAACTATGACGGACAAGACATTGTCTTAAATAAGGCGCTCAACATTGTCCTTTCACCTAATGATTTTCCGGAGCTAGCCGGCTACAAAGGTCACACGCTAATTACGACAGACGGCACCACCTTACTTGGCGCTGACGACAAAGCCGGTATTGCCGAGATCATGACTGCCATGGCTTATCTGATTAATCATCCAGAGCTGAAGCACGGCAAAGTAAGAGTAGCATTTACACCTGATGAGGAAATCGGCAGAGGCCCGCATAAGTTCGATGTAGCAGCCTTCGATGCGGTATATGCTTATACGATGGACGGAGGTCCTCTTGGCGAGCTTCAGTATGAGAGCTTTAACGCGGCATCTGCCGTTATTACTTGTATAGGAAAGAACGTTCACCCCGGCACTGCCAAAGGCAAAATGGTCAACGCCGCCAAAATCGCTATGGAGCTGCATGGCAGACTGCCAGCTGATGAATCACCTGAGAACACGGAAGGCCATGAAGGTTTCTATCACCTGTCCTCTATTCAAGGAGATGTCGAGCAAACACAGCTCCGTTATTTGATCCGTGACCACGATAGTAATCGGTTTAATGAAAGAAAGCTTGAGCTGGCTCRCATCGTAGAGGAGTTACGGGAAAAATACGGAGATAAGCGTATTACGCTAGAAATCAAAGACCAATACTTTAACATGAAGGAAAAGATTGAGCCAGTCATGGAAGTAGTTGATATCGCTAGACAAGCGTTAGAAAATCTCGGGATCGCGCCAATTATTCAACCTATTCGCGGCGGTACGGATGGCTCCCAGCTGTCCTACATGGGACTGCCAACGCCGAATATATTTACAGGCGGAGAAAATTATCATGGTCGCTTCGAGTATGTTTCAGCTGACAATATGGTGCAGGCTGTAAACACCATTATCGAAATCGTTAAGCTCTATGAGCAAAGAAACTAAAAAACAAGCCGCCTATAGATTGCTTGTATGAACAAAACAGGCTGCCGCATGAAGCGGCAGCCTAACAGCTATTTCATCATCCGCTTTACAATTTCCTTGTTACGCTCTTTAAACACTTCATTATGCGAAGAAACCATCGCATTTTTTCCAGCGTCCGGCTGAACGAATTGTTTGGCCATGTTCACCGCGTTCGCCGCATCTTGGAAAGCACCGGCGATTAATTGCAGCTTCCCATCATGCATTAAAATATCACCGACAGCATATAAACCAGGAACTGAGGACTCGCTATTCGTATTCCCTGCAACATAATAATCGTCCACCATAGCAATATCGAGATCACTATTGGCAAGCAGCGCTGAATCTCGCTCATAGCCATGATTAATGATAACCTCATCAATTGACAGGTATGTAACTTCATTGGTATCCAGATTGATCAATTTGACACGCTCGATCCGTTCATGGTCTTCCCCAGCTATTAGCTTCGTAATCTTTGTATTGAAGTAACAAGAAACCGAGCTGCTCATCAGCTGAGCCGCCTGTGCCTCATGGCCGGTTAAAGCATCTTTACGGTAGGTAAGGTACACTTTCTTAGCAATTGGCTCCAGCTCATTTGCCCAATCAATAGCTGAATTTCCACCTCCAGAGATGATGACGATCTTATCCTTGAATTGCTTGAGCGAGTTAACCGTATAGTTTAAATTAGTGACCTCAAACCTTTCCGCTCCTTCAATCTCCAGCTTATGCGGCTTTAACACTCCACTTCCAACAGCTATAATCACCGTCTTTGACCAATGGGTAGCGCCCGAAGCGGCGTGAAGCTCGAAGTATCCCTCCTCATTACGCGTAATGGATTCAACTTTCTCATTAAGAACGACTTCCGGATGGAAAGTTAAGCCTTGCTCCACTAGCTGCTCAATGAGCTTTGCACCCGGAGTAGGAGTAAGTCCACCAACGTCCCATATCATTTTCTCCGGATAGACATGAATCTTCCCTCCAAGCCGCGGCTGATATTCAATCAGCTTCGTTTTCATTTCCCGAAGACCGCTATAAAACGTTGCGTACAGCCCCGCGGGACCTCCGCCAATTACCGTTACTTCAAACAATTCATCTATGTTCATTTCACTCTCTCCCCGTATAAGGCAATACTGATTATCATTATCAATAAAATATACACCTTTCTCATTTCTTTTACAATCACTTGTTGACAACTAGAATAAAAACTATTATCGTAATTACAGATTCGATAATGAAAATCATTATCAATAATTGGAAGTTTCCAGACTGAATGGAGGAACGCAAATGGTTCGCCTTTATACCGCCGACTTAAACATAGGCTACGGTGAACATTATATTGTGAAAGATCTCAGCGTCCAAATTCCCGACAAACAAATAACGACCATTATAGGTTCCAACGGTTGTGGAAAATCGACTTTGCTGAAAGCTATTACTCGTATTATTCCGCATCAATCGGGAGCAGTCATCCTCGACGGCCAAAATATAGCCAAAGAAGATACGAAGCAGCTTGCGAGAAAAATGGCGATATTGCCGCAAACCCCAGAGAGCGCTAGCGGACTGACCGTTGGCGAGCTCGTTTCCTATGGTCGTTTTCCATACCAAAAAGGTTTTGGGCGCCTAACCCCAAAAGACTATGAGGTCATCGACTGGGCGCTTGAAGTGACGGGAACAAAGGATTTTAAGTATCGACCTGTAGACTCTTTATCTGGAGGTCAGTGCCAACGTGTATGGATCGCCATGGCACTTGCACAAGAGACGGAGATCATCTTTCTCGATGAGCCGACCACCTATCTGGATTTGGCGCATCAACTCGAGGTATTAGAGCTTTTGCAGAAGCTAAACGCCGAGCAGGAACGCACAATTGTCATGGTGCTTCATGATTTAAACCAGGCTGCCCGGTTTGCCGACTATATCATTGCTCTAAAAAACGGTGAAATTGTAAAAGCAGGCAGCTGCGAAGAGGTTATTAATCACGAGGTACTAAAAGAAGTGTTCCATATCGACGCTGAAATAGGACGTGATCCGCGAACAAATAAGCCGATGTGTGTTACTTACAATTTAATTAAAGGAGCATAATTGATATGAGAAAGCTTTATATCCCTATCTTGGCCGTATTAATCCTCTTGTTAAGCGCGTGCGGCAATTCATCTAACCAACCAGCGGGCAACCAAGCCCCTAATGAAACAAGTAAACCAGACACAACTGCCCCATCTGATAAAACGGGTACAATCACTTACCAGTCCGAAAGCGGCCCAGTCGAAGTGCCAGCTGATCCTAAACGCGTTATCGTGCTATCGTCATATGCTGGCAACGTCATGTCGCTAGGAGTTAATCTGGTCGGTGTAGATTCGTGGTCTAAGATGAACCCACGTTTCGAAAACACATTAAAAGACGTTCAAGAAGTTTCGGATGAAAGCCTAGAAAAAATTATCGAACTCGATCCCGATTTGATCATCGGCCTATCAACGATCAAGAATGTCGATAAGCTCAAAGAAATTGCACCAACTGTTACTTACACTTACGGAAAAGTGGATTACTTAACCCAGCACCTTGAAATCGGCAAGCTCTTGAATAAAGAAAAAGAAGCGACAGCCTGGGTCGATGACTTTAAGCAGCGCGCACAAAAGGCCGGTACAGACATTAAAGCCAAGATCGGTGAAAATGCCACGGTTTCCGTTATCGAAAACTTCGATAAGCAGATCTACGTGTTCGGCGATAATTGGGGCCGCGGCACCGAAATTCTCTATCAGGAAATGAAACTAAAAATGCCGGATAAAGTCAAAGAAATGGCACTCAAAGACGGCTACTATGCCTTGTCACTGGAAGTGCTTCCGGAGTACGCCGGTGACTACGTCATTTTCAGCAAAAATAATGAGACCGACAACTCGTTCCAACAAACGGATACTTATAAAAACATTCCAGCAGTGAAAAATAATCGTATGTTTGAAGCCAATGCAAAAGAGTTTTACTTTAACGACCCGATCACTCTGGACTATCAACTGGAATTCTTTATGAAGCACTTTCTAGGAAACTAAAGATGATGACGAAAGAAAATCAACACTCTTTCCCATTCGGCTATAAATTAATGGCGGGAATCGTATGTTTTATTGCGATGTTTATCGCAGCCATGGTATTTGGCGCAGCGGATGCAACCATTAAGGATGTATGGCTTGCGCTCACCTCTCATGCTCCTAGCGATAAAGCTTTGCTTATACGTGAAATTCGCCTGCCGCGTGAGATTGCAGCCATATTTGTTGGTGCAGCGCTAGCGGTATCCGGTGCCATTATGCAGGGAATGACGCGTAATCCACTTGCTGATCCAGGTCTGCTCGGGTTAACGGCCGGTGCCAATGCGGTGCTAGCTGTAACCATGGCGTTTCTTCCTTCGGTCAATTATTTTGGCATTATGATTGCCTGTTTTATTGGTGCTGCGGTCGGTTCCGTCTTAGTATTCGGTATTGGAGCTGTAAAAAAGGGCGGATTCTCTCCCCTGCGCATCGTGCTTGCCGGAGCAGCTGTCTCGGCATTCTTATATGCCATAGCGGAAGGAATCGGTCTTGCTTTTAAAATTTCCAAAGACGTTTCCATGTGGACAGCGGGTGGAATTATCGGTACATCCTGGGGACAGCTTCAGGTCATTGTCCCTTTTATAGTCATCGGAATCGTCATCGCAATTATACTATCCAGACAGCTAACCATTCTTAGCCTAAGTGACGAAGTCGCCGTAGGCCTAGGTCAGAAAACAACACGTATTAAGGCATTGCTGTTCGTCGTTACCATCCTTCTAGCTGGATCTTCCGTTGCACTTGTTGGGAATTTAACCTTTATTGGTCTCATGATCCCACATATCGTAAGGGCTATCGTAGGAAACGATTACCGTTATGCCATTCCGATGTCAGCGATTGCTGGAGGAACCTTCATGCTGCTCGCCGATACGCTTGGCCRCACAATTAATGCGCCATATGAGACACCAATAGCTGCCATTGTGGCTATGATGGGCTTGCCCTTCTTTCTGTTCATCGTGCATAAAGGAGGCAAAGAGTTCTCATGATACATCCGGCTTTAATCAAAAAACAGAGACTGATCGTTGCCACCTTATTCATTCTTATTCTGATTACCATTATGATTGGCATGAGATTGGGGTATTCCAAGCTCCCCTTTAACCGACTGCTTCCTACGCTGCTCGGTGAGGGGACCTTCAAAGAGGAATTCGTTTTATTTTCCGTTCGTTTGCCGCGCATCATAATTACACTTATGGCAGGGATGGCGCTCTCGTTATCGGGCGCTATTTTGCAAGGGATTACCCGTAACGACTTGGCTGACCCAGGAATCATCGGCATTAATTCGGGGGCAGGCGTAGCCATTGCCGTATTCTTTTTGTTTTTCCCCATCGATACGGGTTCATTTGTCTATATGCTGCCACTAGTCGCTTTTATAGGGGCCCTTCTCACCGCTTGCCTCATCTATGCGTTCTCGTTCAATCGACGCACGGGTCTTCAGCCTGTCAAGCTGGTGCTGACCGGTGTTGGGTTTTCTATGGCACTATCCGGGGTTATGATTGTGCTTATTTCTTCAGCCGATCGTTCAAAGGTAGATTTCATTGCTAAATGGCTGGCTGGTAATATTTGGGGAGCGGATTGGCCCTTTATTTGGGCGATAGCACCTTGGCTCGTCATACTCATTCCATTTTCTCTTTATAAGGCCAATCGTCTGAATCTTCTTTCATTAAATGAGCCTGTAGCAATTGGCGTCGGCGTTTCCATTAATAAAGAACGTCTGATTCTACTCTTAACAGCTGTCGCGCTTGCCGCTGCTGCCGTTTCTGTTGCCGGGGGTATTGCCTTTATCGGCCTAATGGCTCCGCATATTGCTAAGGCGCTGGTGGGGCCCCGCAATCAGCTCTTCATTCCCGTTGCTATTCTCATTGGCGGATGGCTGTTGCTGCTAGCCGATACAATTGGTAGAGTAGTCATCGAGCCGGACGGCATTCCAGCTGGCATCATGGTTGCCCTAATTGGAGGCCCTTATTTTATGTATTTATTGTTAAAAAAATAATCTAAATCCTCATCAAAAAAACTCCAGACCATAYGGTACTGGAGTTTTTGTTTTCCTTAATTTATGAAAACTGATACTATTTTCAAAGGAAGAATCCTTTGAAGTCATCGCCTTTCACCATGCCCTTAATGATATTATTCAGACCATAATCGCGGGTAGAGAAGGCATTGACACGATAAATAACAACTGGTGGACAATCGAACCCCAGATGCTTCAAGCCGTTATGACGTACCATAATACTGGAAAATTAAAAGACGCCGCTTATAACTCTTTTATCGGCATCATTGAAACATGCAATCGCTTGTTAAAGAAAGGCGGTTATATGATATTTGATAATTGTACCTATGCAGGTTATGAAAGTATGGGATATTCGTCGGAATTCCACAGCTCTTACATTAACTTAGCCAGAGAGTGGATCAAAGAAGCCCAGCTGGGTTTAGAGGAAGTTGAGATGCCGTCGTATGACAGTAAGTGGTGGATGGTACTCAGAAAAGTCTAGGACCAATTGAACTGATGAGCAATCACAAAAAAAATGGTTGGACCGGATGCGCTAGGCACTCGATCCAACCATTTTTACTTTATGTTTCTTACGCTTTATTTGAAGAACCAAACTCACGCATTTTACCCGCAACTGTTTGCTTGATAGCATCGCGGCCTGGAGCCAAGAATTTACGTGGATCGAATACTTCTGTGTCAGAAGTAAGGATTTCACGAGCAATTTTTGTAAATACGATTTGGTTTTCTGTATTTACATTAATTTTTGCAGTTCCTAGTGAGATTGATCTTTTAATTTGATCAGTAGGGATTCCTGTACCGCCATGCAATACCAATGGCAATTTAATTGTTTGGCAAATTTCTTCCATTTCTTTGAAGCCTAGGTTTGGTTCGCCTTTGTAAGGACCGTGAACGGAACCCAAAGCTGGAGCAAGACAGTCAATTCCTGTAGCATCAACTAGCGCTTTGCACTCTTTAGGATCTGCATAGATAACGCCATCAGCGATAACATCATCCTCTTGTCCGCCAACAGTTCCCAATTCAGCTTCAACTGAAACGCCGCGCTCATGTGCGTATGCAACTACTTGTTGCGTAGTTTTCACGTTTTCTTCAAATGGTGAATGAGAAGCATCAATCATAACAGAACTGAATCCTGCATCGATAGCTTCTTTACATTTCTCAAAGCTTGAACCATGGTCCAAATGGATAGCAACAGGAACCGTGATTTTCATTTCTTCCATAAGAGCATTTACCATTGCAGTAACAACTTTAAAGCCACCCATATAACGAGCCGCGCCTTCAGAAACACCAAGAATTACTGGTGATTTTTCTGCTTCAGCTGCGCCTAGAATAGCTTGTGTCCACTCCAGGTTATTGATGTTAAATTGTCCGACAGCGTAGCCTTCTTTTAACCCTTTGTTCAACATTTCTTTCATCGAAACTAATGTCATGTCAAAGTCTCCTTCAAGATAATTAATATTTAATTACTTTACCTAGATCTTTCAATCATACCCAATTCTTCTGCAGTTTAAAAATTGCGTTTAAAACTACAGTTTTATTGGTACGAACGGAATGGGTTTTTACTCGTTCACGTTCTTCTTATAAGTCTATATGTTATCACAATTTTAAGTGGAAGACTACCTAAGGGGGCTCCGTCATACTGAATTGATCTGCTTCTCAAGGGAATCGATAATAATCTCTCATTTTTGGAAAATGAATAGTTACCCTTGTGTATTCCCCTTTTTGTGATTGAATAGAAATATCATGTCCTATCCTCATCCTTAATTCCAATGCCTGTATCCTGAATTCGTAAGCGAAAATAGCATTTTTTTGAAATGAAGGGTCATCGGCCAGAACCCCTTATTCTTAATCCTCATACCTTAATGAGAAGAAAAGAGAGGGGGTGTAACCTTTGACTAAAACCATCCGTGAAAGTCATGGGGTTTCTATTGTTACGAGCACAAACCGCCCCGAATTTTTTATGAACATTTTGAACAATTATTATAATCAAAGCTATCCAAATAAAGAATTAATTATTGTTATAAATAAGGATAGTATGAATTTGAATAAATATCGCAAAAAAGCACTTGCCTATTCGAATGTGTCCGTTTATAAGGTGCCTGAGAAAAAATCTTTAGGCCAAAGCTTAAATTATGGAGTCTCCAAAACCAAACTCCCTCTCATTGCCAAATTTGATGATGATGATTATTACTCGCCCTATTATTTGTTGGAGCAGGTAAAAGCGCTCATTCGCACACGAAGCGACATTGTCGGCAAACATGCCTGTCTCGTCTACCTGGCTGCAAGCAAGAAGCTTATCATCCGGTCACCGAAGGAGAAAAACAAACCCATAACGTTCGTACAGGGTGGAACGATATTATTCCGTAGACATATACGAAGAAAAGTACGCTTTGCCGATCGTTCTGTAGGAGAAGATGTAAGGTTTATGAAGGACTGCAGAAAGAAGGGCTATAAAGCATACGCAACTTCTCCGTTTAACTACGTTTATATCCGCAGAAAAAATAAAAAAAGCCACACATGGAGGGCAAATGATAATTTCTACTTGGCGGGAAGTCTACCCCTAGCGGTAACGAAGCATTACCGTACCATCGCTACTAAAAAAGGTGTAGTTATGGAGTAGGAAGCAGCTCGACAATAGATGAGTTCATTGCCTAACATTAAAAGGCTCGTAACAGCCCTTAACCGTGCTGTCCGAGCCTTATTTGACGTCCTATGGATAATAGCAGGAGTGATTAAAGTATCGCAACTGCCTGCCTTAGCAGCGATGACAATTGATCGGAATCGACCGTTTGTAAAACAAAGAAGGACGTTCACCTTTGGCTGCCAATATGGTCCATTAGGTAAGCGTCCTTCTTTTTACTTCACTTCGAAAAAATGTGTTGCTAATAGCTCTATTCATTACAATAAATTTCTCAGTTTGTCTGGGTTTCTAACTAAGTAAACGTTTCGAATCGAATTCCCTTCAACATGTATGAGTCCAACCGTGTTAATGCCATTGCTTGAATGGATAACCAGCCCTGTTTGACCATTTATATTTGTTATTTCTAATTTTACGCCTTCTTCATAAAAAGGAGCTTTATGAATAAGACCGAGAAGGAACCGGGCAACAGAATTACGCGATTCTATCGGATGGACAGCGGCGATTGCTTTACCCCCTCCATCAGACACCAGTACCACATCATTGGCGAGCATGGATACAACTGTATCTACATTACCCTGCTCAAGAGCAGTAAGAAATCGGTGTACCCATTCTTCATTTGCCGCTTCCGGATAAATCGGTTCCTCAGGATTTATACCCATCTTTCCTCTTGCACGGCTCATCAGCTTTCGGCAATTTGCTTCACTTTTGCCAACAAGTTCGGCAATATCAGGATAATCAAATGCGAGCGCCTCACGAAGGACAAACACTGCCCGCTCCGCAGCAGACAGCTTTTCAAGCAACACGAGCATAGCGTAAGACAACAGTTCCTCACGAACAACCGATTCAAACGATTCATCATTCGGAGTAAGAATAGGCTCAGGAAGCCATTCTCCGAAATACTGCTCCCTGCGCTTTCGCGCGGATTTATGCAAATCCCGACAGCGATTAGTTACCATTTTGCACAGATAAGCCTTCGGCTCAACCAATCGCTCCAGATCTACGTCATATACTTTCAGGAATACGTCCTGCAACACATCCTCCGCATCGGAAGTCGAACCGGTCAGTTGGTAAGCAAGCGTAAACAACAACCTTTTATACTGCTCATATAGCTCTTGCATCTTACCACTCCCATCCTTATCCTCTAACCCTTACTTACATTATTTTAGCAAGCTTGCTGAATCCCACGTGAATTTCCTCATTCGCCAACCCAGCTTACCTGTTAAAATAATATCGATTCCCCATTGACGTGTCCATGCCATTCCCTGTTCAGGACCTAGGCCGAAGCAAAAGAAGTCCATAAACCCCTTATGCGCGGGAGCCGGACTCCCTGCAATATCCGCCGCCAAAATATTTCCTAACCTAACTGCTTGAGCAGTTGCTTCTTTGCACGTCTTCCCGTCTATCTGACCGCTATTCGGGTCTACGATTTTCGCGCAATCACCTATACTATATATACCCTGAGAGCCCAGAACCCGATAGCTTGCATCAACAATCACATATCCTTCTGGAGTAACCGGCATTCCAATGCTTCGGAGCATTGGATTCGGCAACAACCCCAACGACCAAATACATAAGCCAACTGACATCGTTTCACCACTAGATAAGGTTAATACCCCCTCCTGCTCATGTAATACTCTGCTCTCATGTATAACAGAAACTCCGCTAGTATTAAGCAAACGTTCAAGCTTGAGACCAACCTTAGCTGGGCCTTCCTGAAAGAGCCTCTTATTTGTGTTAAACAGATTGATTATGACAGCTTCCGGGTCTAGCCCCAGTTGCTTCGCATCTTCACGAACATAATGAGCCAGTTCGGCAGACGTCTCGATCCCGCTTATGCCTGCTCCCGCAATTGCAATTGTCATTAGTCTGCGACGTTCATTCCTATCAGTTTCCTTAATCGCTTTTTTCATATTGGATTGCCATATTTCTCGAATTTTAATGGCGGAATCCAAGCTTGTTAATGCCACTCCTCCTTGTTCAAGTCCAGGTTGTCGTACGATGCTACCTGCTGCCATAATTACAAAATCATATGACATTAACGTCTCATTTCCATCAGCATCATTATAAAGCACCCTTTTTTCCTCTGATTCAATCTTTGTTACGACAGCTTGAACAAATTCAACACCCTCGGGAAATAAACTTGTTAGAGGAACTATAATATCTGTATTTTCAGCTGCCGGCTTAAAAAGCAGCACTTTGCGAGTGTGATAAGGATTTTTATCGATTAAAATAAGTCGCAGCGTTTGTTTATTTGCTTCAGCTTTGAACATTTTTCGAATCGCTTTAACTGCATGAATGCCAGCATATCCCCCGCCAATAACGATACATGTCAATTCTTTCATTGCGACCACTCCTTATTTTGTTTGAACATAAAACGAATGAAGCGGTCGGTTTGTGACAAAGAATTTGTTCATAAAAACTTGCACCTAACGTTACGTGAGTGCTCTGAAGACAGTTAATCGAACGTTGGCTGCTTTGGCTGATGAGAAGGATGTGGATAGCTCGGGTACTCCTATGCTTGATTCATAGTATTCAAACCAAGCAGGAGCAACAGGATTGGCTGGAGCAGTATATATCGGAGGATACAGTTAGTTTAGTGAACTTACTGCTTTAATAGAAGACGATTTAACAAAATTGCAAGGACATGACCCTCTTACTGAGGAGCTGCAGCGGAGGGAAAGCCTCAAAAAGTAGCTTGATCGCCTGTGTCAACAAGCTTCTCCATTGGGTCTTTGCCCTGCTTAAGCGAAAAGAAACTTTCGTCGATTTGGCCTAGCTACAGCTCTACATGAAAAACCTTCTAGTTCGAAAATGGAAGGTTTTTTGGCATGCACAGTTATTAGTATAGCAACAACTTTCGCCACTTTTCTTAGAGGAATCTTGACAAGTATTAAAAGGTTTAGTCTCTTCTACCGAATTAGGTGCTCTACGCGCTTTATAGAATAGATATAAGACTGCACCGACTGCGCCTACTGTTCCGCAGATGATATCAAGCATCGTGTCCGTTAAACTGCCATTTTGCGAAACAAGCCCGAATAGATGGTCGACCGTAAACTCATAAATTTCCCATACTCCAGCCATTGCAACAGAGAAGTAGAAGGAGAACCAGATGATGATATTGGAAGGCAGGCTGCTTAGTCCATTAGACTTAGCCATCTTGTTCAAAATGAATTGTCCTACGAAGAATATAATAAATCCAGACATCAGATGTTCAATCTTATCTAACTTAGGGATGACAGCATACATATTAAATAAGTTGGCGAGCATCATCGTGATCACGATAAAGATCAGTACCGAGAATCGCAGTGCGGGAGGCAGTTCACTCTTGGTCCAAGTGATTAAGCCCCTGAAGAGCAGCAGGACGGTAATGATGAGACCAGCTTGAAAACATTTGCCGTAAGCTCCGGTCACGCCAAAATAAATAATCGATAATCCGCATATGACGTACAGAACAATTTCAAAAACATGATTAAACCTATGATTTCTAACAGTGTCTTGCATAGCAGTTCCTTTCTTCTGACTGAGCTTGTGTTATTAAATCTTATCCTAGGCTTATGAGATCGGTCAAACCTAACGACTATACATCTTGTATATTGTTAGAAAGCTGATCAATATATATCCATATTAACATAAACCAGTTCAGAACCATCCGTAACTACGATGTAATAAAAAAGCAGGCGAAAAGAATTCGCCTACTACACTCCATCCTCACTCTTCTTTTTTTTACACATGAAACCTCCCCCCATAATTAAATGTGCAGAGATTTCTCTTCATAAAAATCAAGGATATCAACCTTTTTTGTCGAATTGCTTGCATGGGAGAAATATTTTACAGCTTTACAATAACTACTACCACAGGGGAGTGTATCATTATGGCTTTCACGATAAGCAATCTGAAAGATAACGACAATGTAGTCATTAAGGAACAACTTGGCGGATTTACGGTAATTGAGTATAAAGAGGATTTAAGCAGTACTACATTCTCGGAGGCACAATCCAACTTCTTCATGAGCAAGAGCAACATGCGCAATAAGCAGCTTATGATCGAGTTAAAAAACAGTGAGGTTATGCTGAGTGCAGGGGCCATGCAGTATATGATTGGTAATATTGAAATGACAACAGGTGTTAAAGGTGTTGGAGGGCTGATGAGAAACCTGGTATCCAGTGCGGTGACTGGGACCAGTGCAATCAAACCCCACTACAAAGGTACCGGTACGATTTTGCTGGAAACCACCTATAAATATCTGTGGTTAATTGATGTCGATAACGACCATATTGTATTAGACGATGGCATGTTCTTAGCTTGCGAGACTACGCTAGAGATTGCAGTTACTGCTCGTAAGAGCCTTTCCTCTGCCGCACTCGGTGGAGAAGGTCTTTTTAACCTAAGCGCTAAAGGAAAAGGCATTCTAGCATTGGAAGCACCCATTCCTGTTGAAGAAGCTGTCGTAGTCGACTTACAGAATGATGTGTTGAAGGTGGATGGAAACTTTGCATTAATGTGGTCAAATTCACTAGACTTCACCGTCGAGAAATCTGGTAAAACTCGAATGGGCTCTGCTGCCTCAGGTGAGGGACTGGTCAATGTGTATCGGGGAACAGGCATGGTATGGCTAGCACCGCTCATGCAGCACAAAGGTGATTACTAGAAGAAAACCCCTCTCATATAGCTAGATCCTAGGATCCGTAAAGTCCATCATCTTGATTAGGAGGCGGTCCATGATGGAACAAAGTATTCCCTTGCAACGAATGTTCAATCTGCACATAGCTGGTGGGAAGTTTGACAAATCTGAACAGGTTGTCCAACATCTCGGCGCTTTGCAGGCACAGGACTATCATCAAGCTCTGTGGGCAATCGGAGTGCGCATGCAATCCGCTACAGCAGCGGATATCGAGCAAAACATCGCAGACCGTAAGATCATGCTGACTTGGCCGATGCGCGGTACGATCCATTTCGTATTGCCGACAGATGTAAGATGGATGCTTAAGCTTCTGGCTCCGCGAGTTCTAGCACAAGGTAATCGAAGACTTGAACAATTGGAACTTGACCAGAAGATCATCGAACGCTGTAAGCAGATCATCTATGACGCTTTGCAGGGGAACAACCGGATAACCCGGCCCAATCTCATGCAATTGCTGGAGGAAGATGGGATCAGCACAAAAAACCAACGAGGTTATCATCTTCTTTGGTATATGGCACAGTCCGGTTTTATCTGTCTAGGACCGAGGGAAGACAAGCAGCAAACCTTTGTTTTACTCGATGAGTGGGTGCCTTCCACCAAAGAATTATCCAGAAGTGAAGCACTCGCTTTGCTCGCAGAACGCTATTTTACTAGCCACGGGCCTGCAACCGTTCAAGATTTTTCCTGGTGGACTGGGATCACTCTCTCCGATGCAAGACAGGGAGTGGATGCTGTTCAATCTCGGCTAGTAGTGGAAAAAATACATGGGCAGGAATACTGGAGGGCCGAGCATCCACACGTTGGGACTATGGAGGAAGAAACGAATGTCTATCTGCTTCCAGGATACGATGAATATCTGCTTGGCTATAAAGATCGAAGCGCAGTATTAAGTGCGGAATATGCCCACCATATTGTCCCCGGTAATAACGGCGTATTTCTACCGACCATCGTCATCGACAGTCAAATCGTCGGGACATGGAAACGAACGATTAAGAAAAAAGGGATCGACATCGAATTCAACCTATTTGCTCCACTGAAAGAAAGGGAAGAGCATATCATCGAGGCCGCCAAGAGATATTGCGGATTTATGGAGCTGCCTTTAGCTGCGACAACCTTTCAAGTGGTGGAATAGTACATATCCAAGAAAGAACTTTCTTCGTAACTAGCCTTCTAAGGAGGGTGACTATAGCGTTTCATTAGTCACCCTTATTCATAACCCCATTACCTATTAATATCTATCATCTCCGCGTACACCGATTGGAGAATGGCTGGGCACTGCGTTCTCCCAGCATTCGACCTCATCCAGCCCTTTAATGCTATCCTTATAAAAAACAGGGTCTATCCCTGCCCGTTTCTGCCGCTTGTAATCCGACAATGCTGCAAAAGCTACTTTGGATAAAAGTAGGATCGCAAACAGGTTGACTATCACCATTAAACCCATAAATAAATCAGCCATATCCCAGACCAATTGAACCTTTGCTACAGAACCGAACACAATCATTGCCAGAACACTGAATCTGTAGAACATTAATACGGATTTCTTGGTGTTCAAAAATTCTATATTGGTTTCCCCGTAATAATAATTTCCTATTAACGTACTGAATGCAAACAAGAAGACCATGACGGCCAATGAGCCCGATGCCCATGAACCGATATGCTCACTTAATGCAGCTTGCGTTAGCTCGATTCCATCCAGACCCGGCCGCTTATACGCATCTGATAACAAGATAATGAAAGCGGTGCTTGAACAAATAACTAACGTATCGACAAGTACGCCAAGTGCTTGCATGAGCCCTTGTTTAACGGGATGACTTGTCGTTGCAGTTGCTGCAGCATTAGGCGAACTACCCATACCCGCTTCATTCGAGAACAAACCACGTTTCACACCTTGCAGAATCATTGCACCAAATGCACCGCCCGCCACTTGTTCCAACCCGAGTGCACTCTTCACAATAAGCGCCAAAACCTCCGGCATTTTTGCGATATTGATTAGTACAATGAAGAACGCAGCCCCAATATAAATGACAGCCATAATAACGACAATATATTCGGACATTCTAGCGATACGCTTGATACCGCCAAATATAATACTCGCAAATGCGGCAGCCATTATAAGCCCTAGGATGATCCGATTGGTACCGAATGAATTTTCAAAAGCAACAGTAATCGTATTGGACTGAACCGCGTTAAATACAAGGCCGAAAGACAAAGTAATCAGTACGGCGAATAAAGCCCCCATCCAACGCTTATTCAAACCTTGTTCCATATAGTAAGCAGGACCGCCACGAAATCCAGTCTTATCCTTCACTTTATATACCTGCGCTAAAGTACTCTCAATAAAGCTGGATGCGGAACCAATAATCGCAATTACCCACATCCAGAAGACAGCCCCTGGTCCACCTAATGCAATTGCAATCGCGATACCTGTTATATTTCCTGTCCCGACCCTTGCTGCCATACTGATACAGAAGGCTTGAAACGATGAGATGCTGTCTTTAGACTTTACATTCGACCCTTTAAGTACAACAAACATTTCCTTAAACATTCCAAATTGTACAAACTTCGATGCTATGGTGAAATACAGACCGCAAGCAAGAAGCAGGGCAATTAATATTTTCGACCAAAGAAAATCATTGATTACGGTAATCATACTTCCCACTATTTGTTGCAAGTAAATCCACCTCTCCTGCTGTTCTGCTAATACCTAGATGCAAAACATTCTCTGACATAATATCTTCAAATACTCCAGACTTTATTTAAAAAAGCCAATAAAAAAACAGCACAGTCCCAAAACCTGTGCTTAATTACATGAAACCCTATGCAGACGGCGCAAGGTATCCTTTACCTACATACTATTTCAACACATGGAAAGGGATGGATTGCGATTAGAATGGATTTTGTACATTCAAACAGCATTTATTCCATGTTTTAATGTGTTTGAATGGAAAAGATACAATCAAATTGGCAGTTAGAAGCTCTTTATCTGCGAATCAGGCGATTAGCCTGTATGAAATACAGTCAAAGATAAATACAACGTATTTGAGGTGGAGTTGATTGTATAAAATACAGTCAACTCTGACAACAGAAGAGTGGAGTACAGTGGAGCTGACTATTGATACTGTTTTAAATTACTCTCCAGCAACTCCTTAACTATTACCTGCAAATGACGGGGAGCAATAACCTTAACCTCAGGACCAAACGAAAGCATCTTACGCGCTGTAAATGGGAACTCTTCCGGAGGGACCTCCCCGCGCCATTCATTGTGCTGAACGGACTTAAATAGAGCATCAGATTGTGCGAGTCTTGCTCCAAAATCAGTAAATTGCAGCACCACTTCTACTGTTTCTCTGCTATCCTACGAATTCAACCTCTCTTTTAGGGTCGGTATAGAAT
>NZ_JBFUHJ010000025.1:0-38942 GCF_056402455.1 Paenibacillus sp. P4_A7
GGCGTTAGGTGGTGAGGCGGTTTTTTTCCTGGCCGACAATCACTGGTTTCGTTTCATCATCATCCTATCCGATGTTTGGAAGGAATTTGGATTTAGTACGATCGTTTATTTCGCCGCGTTGACAAGCATTAATCCAACCTTGTATGAAGCGGCAGCGATTGACGGCGCCTCACGCTGGAGGCAGACATGGAATGTGACGCTTCCAGGCATTTCGCCGATCATTATTTTACTGGCGACGTTAAGTCTGGGCAATGTTCTGAATGCGGGTTTTGATCAAATCTTTAATTTATACAGTCCCATTGTATATGAAACCGGAGATGTGCTGGATACGATGATTTACCGGATGGGATTAGTGGATGCCCAATACGGTTTAGCTACAGCTATGGGGTTGTTCAAGTCAGTGGTTTCCTTCATTTTGATTACAATCTCCTATTGGCTCGCCTATCGGTTCGCCAATTACCGGATCTTTTGACGAGAGGGGGTAGATGATGAAGGGTCAGCGCACGTTAGGTCGCACACTATTTGTCATATCGAATTATATCATCTTAGGATTGCTGTCGTTGTTTTGTGTTCTTCCCTTGGTTCATGTATTGGCCGTTTCATTCAGCTCCAGCGCTGCCGCGACCGCTGGACAGGTCAACCTCTGGCCTGTGGATTTTACCCTGAAGTCGTATCAGTTCGTCGCTCAGAATCCCGCGTTTCTGGAGGCTTTTGTTGTTACGCTGAAGCKGGTTGGATTAGGTGCTTCCATACAACTGCTAATGGTTCTGCTGACAGCCTATCCGTTATCCAAAGAAACCAAATCGTTTCGGGGAAGGACATGGATGGTCTGGATATTTGTATTCACTATGCTGTTCAACGGCGGGCTCATTCCGACTTATATGACCATCAACTATACGAATATGCTGGACACGATTTGGTCACTTGTTATTCCAGGAGCTGTGCCCGTCTTCAGCGTTATTCTTATGATAAATTTTTTCCGGGGGCTTCCCAAAGAGTTGGAGGAAGCTTCATTCATAGATGGGGCGAGTCATTGGACGGCATTATGGCGCATTTATGCTCCATTGTCGCTGCCGGGACTAGCGACGATAACACTGCTTTCGATTGTCGGTCATTGGAATTCCTGGTTTGACGGCTTGATCTATATGAACAGCCGAGATCAATATCCGCTTTCTAGTTATTTGCAAACCATTATTATTCAGCGGGATTTAAGCAGCGTGACGCTGCAAGAGATGCAGGAGCTTAGCGAGGTGTCGGACAGAACAATGAAAGCGGCGCAAATTTTTCTGGGCGCTCTTCCTATCTTGATTTTGTACCCGTTTCTGCAGAAATATTTTGTGAAGGGAATTGTGCTTGGAAGCGTAAAGGAGTAAGGATAACCGAATATGAGTGGAACGGAAGGATATGACTATGGATAAAAACAAGGTTTTCCAATTGGAATACCCACATTCGTACAGTGTGCGTCAAAGAGATGACAGAGGGTATGCAGACATTCCCGTCAAGCTGCTGGTTTCTCAAGGGGAGATACGGCAGTTGTCGATACAATGCCACTTGCGTCCTCTAGGGTATGAAGAGGCGGATAACGGATACACCATTCTTTTACAAGTTAATAGAAATAGTTGCGAGGGCGTCTTTCAAGGGGTATTAGCGGGGGATTACAGTTTGGAAGTGGTTGCATATAACGCCGGTGGGGAAGCTGTATATCGGAATCGGATAAATGGTATCGGCGTCGGAGATGTGTATCTTCTTGCGGGACAATCCAATATGGAAGGCGTAGGCAAGCTTATTGGGACGGAACGCCCTTCACAGTGGGTAAGATGCTTTTATTTGGATGATAAATGGGGAATAGCAAAGGATCCATTGTGCTGGTTCAACGAAGCGTCGGATCCCGTTCATTGGAGAGTCCCGGAGGATCAGAAGGAAGAGGCGGCGAGGAACGAGAGATTCTTCAGAGAGTTTGGCGCGGGTCTTGGAATAAGCTTCGGCAAGGCGATGAGGGAGTATTCAAAGGTTCCTATAGGACTGCTGATGTGCGCTCATGGGGGAACGGATATGAAGCAGTGGGAGCCAGCCGGTCTACCTGATGGCGGTCGGTCGTTATACGGCTCCATGCTTAGAAGGGTGTCTGCGACTGGAGGAAAGGTTAAGGCTTGTTTATGGTACCAAGGTGAATCTGATGCCGCGGATTGGGATAAGGCGGCGACATATAAACAACGATTTATTTCATTTATAGAAGCGTTAAGGCGTGATTTGGGGCAACCAGAGTTGCCAATCCTTTATGCTCAATTGAACACATGGTTGGGGGAAGGGAATGTTTTCCCGGAATGGAACGGAATTCAGCTGGACCAAATCAATATGGAAAGCGATCTATCACATGTCGCGCTCGTATCGACGATTGACCTTTCCTTGTCCGACGCCATTCATCTGAGCACATCTGCGTTAAAGAAACTTGGTAAACGCTTTGCGCTGCTAGCTAGAAGGCTATGCTTCCAGGATGCCGCATACGAAAGAGGCCCTCGAGTGTTGTGCTGCTCTTTTGCGGATAGGGCAAGAACGGAGCTTCGGATCGAGTTTGAGCATGCCAACGGAGGTTTGTGGCCGAGCAAGGATATACGCGGTTTTCGAGTCGAGCATGAAGGGGTGGCTCTTCCTTTAATGGATTGCCGTTTGGACCAACCAAAATCCAATATCGTTATCGTAAAGCTGAAGGAGAGCGCTCCAGCCGGAGTGGAGTTATGGTATGGCAAAGGTTTTAACCCTGTATGCAATCTTCGAGACGGAGCGGATATAGCTGTTCCCGTATTCCGGTATTCCATTTAAATATGAATATACGCGCAAGAAGGAGATGGTTATGTTGAAAAAATTAAAGCTGGGTGTTGTGGGGATAGGCAATATATTTAAATACGCTCACCTGCCGGCATGGACTGCCCATCCGGAGGTTGAAATCGTAGCTTTCTGTGACGTAAACGAGAGTGCTGCGGCTGCGATGGCTCGAGAGCATGGGGGAGCTAGCGTGTACACCGACTATTATGAAATGTTTGCCAATAAAGAGATCGATATGGTGGATATAACGACCCCAAATCTGTTTCATTCCGAAGTTTCCATCGCTGCGCTTCATGCGGGCAAACATGTTTATTGTGAGAAGCCGGACGCCATCAATCCAGAGGAAGCGCAGAGAATGGCGGATGAAGCCAAGAAGAGCGGAAACATTCTGATGGTTACCCGCAATAACCGGTTCCGTGCGGAATCGCAGTTTCTGAAAAAATATATAGAAAAAGGCCATATGGGAGACATCTACACGGGCCGCTGCGGCTGGCAACGGCGTTGGGGCATTCCCGGTAGCGGCTGGTTTACGAATAAAACGTTATCCGGCGGCGGTCCTTTAATTGATCTGGGCATTCATTTTATCGATTTAAGCGTTTGGCTGATGGGTAGTCCAAAACCAGTTTCCGTTGTTGGAGCTGCTTACAGCAAGTTTGGCGACAAGCATCATCAGCTGTCGCTAACGACGCAGTCGTCGCACAATCAAGCCGCATATATAAACGACGTTGAGGATTTGGCTTCGGGGTTCATTCGCTTTGATAATGGCGCTACGTTGCAAATTGAGTTTAGCTGGGCCTCTCATGTAGAGGAAGAGATGGCTTATCTGGAGCTGCGCGGCACGAAAGCCGGGGTGAAGCTTACCGATCGCGAATGCAAGCTGTTCACCGATATAGAGGGAATTTCTTGCGATATTACGCCTAAATTTCCTGCCGGCATTCAACCTCACACGGAAAATATCAATCATTTTGTAGATTGTGTGCAAAGGCGAGCCGAACCGATTATTTTGCCCCAGTTTGGAGTGGATATGGTCAAGATTTTAAGCGCGATTTATAAGTCTGCGGAGACAGGTTCGGAAGTTAAACTATAAACGGGAACCGGGAGGCATAAGCTGATGATCAGAGTGACGGTATGGAACGAATATTATCATGAAAAGGTGGATCCCCGTGTTAGCCGCATCTATCCGGAGGGCATGCACCATGCCATAGCAAAGGGGATAACGAACGAAAGCATCGTTGCTAGAACGGCGACCCAGGATCAGGAAGAGCATGGATTAACTCATGACGTATTGGCCCAAACGGATGTATTGATCTGGTGGGGTCATATGCTGCAGGAGACCGTAGAAGACTCCATCGTAGATCGCGTGCATAAGAGAGTGCTGGAGGGGATGGGGCTGATTGTCCTGCATTCCGGACATGTCTCCAAGCTGTTCCGCAAGTTGATGGGAACGGGATGCGGCCTGTCATGGCGCATCGCGGACGAGAAGGAGCGGCTTTGGGTGGTCGATCCTGGGCATCCAATTGCGGAGGGGTTAGGGAAATGTATTGAGCTGGAGCAGGAAGAAATGTATGGCGAACACTTTGATATTCCGGCACCGGATGAAATAATATTTGTTAGTTGGTTTGAGGGAGGAGAAGTGTTCCGCAGCGGCTGCACCTATCGCAGAAACAAAGGGAAAATCTTTTATTTCAGGCCTGGGCACGAAACCTATCCAACCTATCATAACAAGGATATCTTGAAGGTTATTTCCAACGCGGTCAAGTGGGCCGCCCCGACGGTCGGGGTAGACACCGAGTATGGAGAGCGTCTGGTACCATTGGAATCTATAAAAGGCAGGGGGGTCTAGCTGGATGCTGCCTATTAGCGGATCATTGTATTATGTGGATGCATCATTTGATCGGGAGCGAATTATTCGTGAATTGGATGCGCAGCAGGCTGCGGGATTTGATCTGATTTGGATGAACGGGCCGGTGCTCTCGCTAGGATGGCTGGAGAAAGAGGGCTCTTACGATCCCGTTGGCTGCATCATGGAGGAAGCGGGTTCTCGAAATATGAGAGTCATTCTTGAGGTGATGGCCAGAGAGGATTGGCATTTCCATTGGGATCTTGAGACTGATTTGAACACAAGCCGCTCGATCATTGAGCATATAAACCGCAAGTATAGCGGACATCGTTCCTTTTACGGGTATTACTTGGGKAATGAGATATATGTGGTAAAGGGCAAGGAGCTGAATTACTGTCTTGGTCTGTGGAAGCAAGTGAGTCAATGGTGCCGGGAGCTTACCCCGAGTTGTAAAGTTGTGCTATCCCCCTTTTTCGTAACCGACAGAGAGCAGGTGCTAGGCTATCCTTACGCGGAAGCGGACGAATACGAAACGTTCTGGAACGGGATATTCAGCGAGGTCCATATCGACGCGCTGTTGCTTCAGGATTCCGGGGCGGAGCATTCCGCGTTCTTAAGCCTCGCGGAACGGGAACCGTATTTTGCCGCGGTAGGGCGAGTATGCAAAGCCCATGGGGTAGAGTTATGGGGTAATGTAGAACTGGCGGAAATTGATGTCGCGGACTTTGATGAGATGAAGCGGTTCCGAGGAGAGGAAGGCGTTAACGGACCCGGATTTCATGATTCAAGATGGATTCAGGTTCCTATTGCCAAGCTGCAAGCGAAGATGGAGCTGACCAGTCGCTACGCGAATGTGCTTGTGAGCTGGGGATATCAGCAGTTTGTAAGTCCTTGTTCAGGGAAAGAGGGAGCGGAGTCGTATGAGGAAGCTTTCCGTAAGCTGAATAAGACTGCTTCGGGAAGCTTGGCGGACTTATAGAGAGGATGTAATCCAAATGACACTTGCGTTAACGGATTTTGGAGAAGCACAATGGATTGGCTTTGACCATTCCATGTTTTMCAAACAGGATACGGCATCTTATGTTTGCTTTCGACATGAATTTCAATGGGAGCCGATGAATGAAGCTTTGCTGCATATTACAGCGGATTACCGTTACACGGTATGGTTGAATGGGCATTTTATTGGACAGGGCCCTGTTCGCGGCTGGACGCAGGAATGGTTCTACGATACGTATGAGGTGGAAGCGTGGCTGCAGCCAGGGATCAATGCGATTGCCGTTTTAGTTCACGTTCTGAACACGTCCACATTTCAATATATAGCTGGAAAACCGGGATTGCTGGCGCGATTATCCGGACGTTCCTGGTCCGGTAAGCCGCTGGAAGTCGTAAGCGGCCATGATTGGAATTGGAGGCGTCATTCTTCTTTTGCCAGTCCTACGCCTCGCATTTCTTCACAACAAGCTTACGTGGAACATTATGACGCGGGACTTGAGCCCCCTGGATGGAAAAGGGCAGGGTTTGTTGTCAATGAGGAATGGAGAGAGTCGTTGCCTCTTGGAGCGGCGGGCTGTGAGCCCTGGGTAAAGCTTATTCCCAGAGATATTCCGCTGTTAACTGAGGATGAGGTGTATCCCGCGGGTATAAAGTCCGTCGATACAGTTGTGCTGCCTGAGCCCGCCTGGAGCATAGATTTAAGGCAGTGGCTACTGCCCGGAGTTGTAAATGCCAGTCCATATGCGGTATGCGGCATGGTTGCGACAACGGTTAAACTGGACCATCCTATTCGAGCAAGATTTTGCTTTCAGGACCGAACCTCAGGGATGAATGTAAAGCTATATGTGGATGGAGAGGCCTATACCCCGAGAGATGTATCCGGTAGCCATTGGAGCGGGCTGTACGAGTACGAGGTTTGTATGGATGCGGGAGAACATCTGCTTTCTTTTTATATAGAAGGAACAGCTCACGATTACCATTATCAAGTTTTCTTTCAAGAGATTGAGAGCGGTAGTTCCCTTTCGTTGGAGCCGCGACTTCCCGGTATATCGGAGGGAAGGTTTGTTTTCTTCGGGGCGACTCTCGCGGAGGATCCGGCGAAACTTCACACACTTGCTCGAATAGTCGCATGGGAGCAATTATCCGCTTGTAATGGGATGAGAATTATTCCCTATGGTCAAGAGCATGCGTCCAATGTGTTCCACCAGATGACGGAAGCTGTTGTCCTTTCCAGGAGCTTGGCGGGGGATTATGTCAAAGGGCTGTACAACAGCTGCGGCGGAAACATGGATTATACGCTTCTTCGTGATTCCGATGAAGGAAAAGCGGTCAGGATCATCTATGAATTCGAACAGATGACGGCTGGTTGGATYGAGTTCGAAATATGCGCGGAGGAAGGAGCTATTGTCGACGGTTACGGATTCGAAGCGTATCAGAACAGGGATATCGTTCATATGCATTCCATGCACAATACGCTGCGTTATGTAGCACGCAAAGGCTGGCAGCGCTATCGCTCCTTCATCCAGAGAGGGTTCAGATATTGGGTGATTCAAGCTTCCAACTTAAGCGGAGATTTGAAGATTCGCTTTGTTCGCTGTATCCAGCGAACCTATCCCTCTCCTAGAATCGGCGGGTTCCGGTGCGGGGATGAAAGGCTTAATCAAATTTTCGAGATGAGCCGCCGAACAGCGCAATTGTGCAGTGATGACGCTTTTGTTGATTGTCCCACTTATGAGCAGGCTTTCTGGGTAGGTGACGCCTATGTTATGTCGGGAGTACAGGCAACATTAGCTGGCGCCGATCCATTGGTGCGCAGAAGCTTAAGGCTTGCTGCCGCTTCGATGAATCGATCGCCTGTGGTGGAATCACAAGTGCCAAGTGGATGGGAGAATATACTCTCTACCTGGAGCTTACTCTGGTCGATTGCTTGCGAGGAGTATTATGGCTATTGTGGCGACGCCGCGTTCGCGGAGGAAATGTATCCGTGGCTTTTGAAGCAAATCAGTTATTTTCGTGACGAATGTGTCGATGAAGGTACCAGCTTGATCCGTTCACCCTTCTGGAATTTACTCGATTGGGCGGCTATGGACTGTCCGGATGGAGCGATTGTAACCCATGTGAACGCCTGGTTTGCGGAGAGCTGCCGCAGGATAGCGCAATTAGCGGATCTTTTCGGCTATAAGCAGGACGCTATGGAGCTTCGAGCGCTTCGGACAACCATTATTAGGGGAATGAATGTTCATTTGTGGAGCGGGGAGCGGCAAGCTTATGCGGATTGTATACGTGAGGATGGACATCTAAGTTCGGTGTTTAGCGAGCAGACGAATTTGCTTTGTTATCTTCATGATGTCGCTCTGCCAGAGCGGCAGTCAGCGCTCTTGTCTTACTTAGCACAGCCTCCTGCTGATTTTGTTCGTTGCGCAACCCCGTTTATGCGGTATTTTAAATTGCAGGCGCTCGAAAAAGCAGGCATGCTGGAACCCCTTGTTCAAGAAATTCAGGAAACTTGGGGATATATGCTGGATAAGGGGAGCACAACCTGTTGGGAGGATATGCCCGGTCGATGGTCCTCTACTTATCCGACTAGGAGCTATTGTCACGGCTGGAGTGTAGCGCCCGCTCATTTTCTGCCGCGGATTATTCTCGGCATTGTGCCAATCGAGGCTAGATTCAAAAAAGTGAGAATTGCGCCCCAGCCAATCGGGCTGCATTGGGCGGAAGGAAAGCTGAATACACCTGAAGGTATAGTGGAAGTGAGCTGGACAAGAGGAGAACGTGAGTTTAAATTGGATGTTCGACTTCCACGGGGCGTTTTGGGTGACGTTATCCTGCCGCTGGAACCATTGGCGACTAATCAAATCGTCGTGTCAGGATCCGAAGCGGTCCCTTATTTAACGGATGGCAAATGGACAATCTCCGTTCAGGAGGATGTCTCCATAACAGTAATTGCCGAGTAATCGAAACGGCTGAAAGAGCGGCGCAGTTAAGAACGTGAGTGTATCAAAAGGTGTTGGAGGTCCTTCTTGCATTCGTGAAGGATCTTCTTTTGTTGACTTCGGTTATGAAAGTGAATTGGTGATAACTTTATATTAATTTACAATTCGTTGTAAGAGTGATACACCGAACCGACCGTATCACAAGTAGCGGCGAATAAATGGAGTGCTTGCGAGGGGGAATTTTTTTGGGTAGTGGAATAGAGTGTGTTTTAACCACTTCTACCTTTTGGTTTAAGGGGTTTGCTTTGAAAAGAGACAAATATTTCGCCATATATTTCCATTATGTGATATCATAAAATTGATGAGGAATTATGTGGAGTTGAATTACTACTCATTAAAAGAAGTAAAAAAATCTGATCGACAGTGCGTTACAGACGGTAGTGAAAACCGTCTGTTTTTATTTGAAAAACTTGTGGACTACTTTATGGTTGAAAGGACGGTCTTTGTGTGACAAAAAAGAAAACAATGAAAAGAATCAACAAGATTCTCCTGACTGCGATAGGTGGAATTATACTTATTTTGGGTGTTTTGGCGGGTTATGTTTATTTCTTCATACTTGAAAAGCCTGCTGAACCGGATAAATGGGCTGCTGCGGAGCGCTATGTCTGGAATAAAATCAAGTTTGACCAGGATGCACAAGTATTTTCTGCCGACGGTTCGGAATACTATTTACTTGCCAATAAGGGAGCAGCTGCTGAAAATAAACTGATCATTTATTTTTCTGGGGGCGGTGTGGCCTGGGATGCGGTGACTGCCGCGCATCCGATCAGTCTGGGTAATGTAATGAAGAACGGAAAGATCAAATATTACTTTCCGAACATTCCATTCTTTAAGGTAAGTACGCTTGGCGGCCTGTTGAAAAATAATAACCCTGACAATCCGTTCAAGGATTGGAATATTATATATATCCCTTATTCTACTGGTGATCTGCATATCGGGAATGCATCCAAGGAATATACGGACGCCAAAGGCAAGCCGTTTACAATGCGTTACAACGGTCAAGCCAATACGCGCGCAGCATTGGAATGGATTACAAACCATTTCTCTGCGCCTGAAAAGATCCTCATTGCGGGAGAAAGCGCCGGAGGATTCGGAGCTGCCTTCTGGGCGCCTGAGATTGCGAAATGCTACCCGGATGCCCGTATTTATCAATATTCGGACGGCTCCTACTTAAATGCCGACCGCTGGCCGGATATTATCGATAACGAATGGAATGCCAACTTTGCAGCAACCTTTGGATATGGAGTCCACGGCGATTTGATTTCGTCCATATTCACGGCGAACCGCAAGCTGCTCCCGGACAACGCGGTACTTTTGCAGTCCAATACACTCTATGATGAGCTGCTGTTTGACTTTGAAAAGGATCTGAATGGTGACGTTTCGGATGATAGCGAATATGTGCATCGCTGGTCGGCGCGCATGCTGCAATCTGCCCGAGAGCTAACTGAAGTATTGCCAGGCTACTATTATTACATCACTGATTACGGTCTTAACGAGAAGACGGGCAGGACACCACATACACTCTCTCCATTAAATCATTTCTACAATGCCGAACAGGACGGGATGAAGCTGATGAAGTGGCTGGACGATGCCGTGAATAAGGATGAATATTACTCCGTGGGGCGGCATTTTGTAGCCCGATAGTTGAATCATCGACAACTAGGCCGACGAATATTTCGACGGCCTTCGGTGCATGTGTATGAAGGCTTGATTTAGCTATCGGATCGGGTATAAAGGGTTGGCGATCATGCGCCGCGGCGGATTTTTCGCCGATAGAGGCGTTAAGCTGAACCGTATCACAAGTGACGGCGTAAAAACTTGGATGTAGGAAGCTGGCCGACAATAATGTTATTTGGACCTATAAAACCGATAGCTGATAAAAGTAAGAATCGATGCAGCCAATGCCAGCACGCCCCCCATCCATCCGGTGTGGAGAAGACCAATGTTGGTCACAACCAGTCCGCCAAAGGCAGATCCTGCAGCAATGCCTAAATTAACGGATACAGGAAACAAAGAAGCGGCGAACACTCTGGCTGAAGGAGAGTATTCCTTGGCTAAATCGATCAAGTACAGTTGAAATGTCACGTTAAATAAGTAAACGACAAGACCGATGATTAAGATATTTATCAATCCAAGAACGGCAAAATGTAATGTGAAATAAAGAGAGGCAAGAATTATGGCTTGAATGATAAAAACAAATCTTAATTTGCTCAATCCGTTGCGAACAGCAATTTTACCGGCTAACAATGTGCTGATTATTGAGGCGATTCCATAGATCAGCAAGATAAGGCTTATATATCTGGCGGGGATAAGCAACATATTTTCCAATAGAGGCGTGATATAAGTATACACGACATAAGTGGCGGCAATGGTTAGCGTTGCGAGGTGGAACTGACAGCGAGTGTGCTGGAGGCTCTTACAGATGCTTCTCTTGGTCAGGGAGTTTCCGAAGGTCGACGCACAATGACACCGCTTACTTTTTACGAGAATGGATCGTTTTATTAATGTTACAGATTCGGAAGTCAAAAACATTGTCCGATTCCCGACAGAGATAATTTTAGCTTATCAATTGATCTTTGGAGTTCCGATCTTATACCTAGTTATACGTAGTGAGTCTTTTGTAATCAGCCAAAGAAAAATCCATTTTCAGTTGAAAAAGTAAAACTACAGGGAGGATTCGGAAATACGGTTGGAGAATAACTGGAAATATCCTAAGTTTCGAGTCGATAGACAATGAAGCTAGAGCAGAATACTCTTTTTTAATAAGAAAACAATTTTGAACTGAAAACAAAGGGAGGTGAAACGTATGGCAAAGTATTCGGATGAAGAGATCAGAAATATGCCCAAAATCACGATTAAAATCGCTGCGGATTATCTTGGCATATCCCCGAACATGCTGACACTCGGCATGCGCAACGACTTGTTGCCCATCGGCTTTGCGGTCCATAATGAAGACCGGTACAGGGACAGTTGGTCCTATACCATCGTACCTGAACGTCTCATTGCCTATAACCACGGGAAAATCAACGCCGTTCAGGTCGAAAATATCGAGAAAAATTTGAATACGATTATTAAACAATTCGAAGAAATGAAACGGGACTTGGTTTTTCTATTAAGCGAAAACGAGGGATAGGAGGAAGCAAACAATTTGATGCCATTCTCGCATCACAGACAGCAAATGCGACACTGGGAGAAAGCGCCGAGGCAAATGCTGCTGAGGCGGAAAGCAGGCACCCGGCCGCGCTGGTAAAAGAAAATGACTTGTCGGAGCCGAATGTTCGGATTTCCCCAGTAACAGAAAGCTTATCCGAAGAAGGAAAGGAGGAAGCCAATGTGCCTGAGCATTCAGTGATCGCAATGACACGCAGGCAATTATACGATGAAATCTGGGAAATTTCTGTTGCTGGAGTAGCTAAAAAATATAGTCTTCCGTATGCTCATCTAATGAAACAGATCAAAGAAGTAGGTATCCCAATTCCTCCGTCCGGATACTGGACCAAGCTCAATTTCAACAAACCTGTAACCAAGTTGGAACTTCCGGAACCGGCCGATGAGATGATTTCCATTTACAGTATCGTACCAGTCACACGTATAAAGAAAGAACAAGTGAATTCTGAAAATGATTCCCATAAAGCAGACATTGAAACGGCGGTTGCCGAATTTTCACAAACGATTGAAACTCATGTTTTGCCAATGGAGAAACAGACGCCTTCCGTTTCGTTGCCAGAGAACGATGAAGCCAGTGGAGTAGCGCAAATGCTCGGACAACCGGAAACGTACGAGCAATATGTACAAACACACAATATTTATGGCAGGGAAACCTTGTACAAAGAAGTATGGCAGGTTCCAGTAACCGAAGTGGCGAAAAGATATGGCGTCTCGGATGTTACGATATGCAAGGTCTGCCAATCTTTTGAGATTCCTATGCCTCCGGTCGGATACTGGTCCAAGCTTCGCGCAGGCAAGCCGGTTACCCCAATACCGCTCCCGATAAGCAGCAAGCCACCCAGAAAGACAGGCGTAAGAATCGGAACGGAGTATACACCTCAGATTGAAAGAGAAACGCTCGCATTTCTGGATGAGGAAGAGCTATTGATCGTCCTTTCCGTTGCAACGCAAATCAGGATACCTGACGAGAACGCGAAAATGCACCCGACAATCGTTGCTCACCGCAAAACGGTCATGGAATGGAAGAAAAAACGCAGAGAACAAGAAGCAAGAGGCTTCAATCGGCGTGCCATGGATGCACGGCTCTTCCTGGCAGACACGGTGTCTGAAGAAACATTGCCTCGGGTGTTGCATATAATTGACGCGCTGATCAAAGCCACGGAGCCGTTGGGATGTTCGCTAACAAGTGACCTTAAATTTATAGTTAATGGGGAAACGATCCCTATATCGGTTTCAGAAGCGCAAGACGAGGTTAATCATGTTTTTACGAAAGAAGAAAATCTACAGCTTCTGCAATATGAAGAAGACAAGCGCCGCAGTTCATGGGCAACAAAGCCAAAAATAAGAAAATATGACCATGTCTACAATGGACGTATAAGCTTTTCGGTGTATACCGCGAAGAGCTTTCGCGATTGTAAATCATATGTTATAGAAGATCGCCTTAGCGATATCATGATCGCTCTATACGAATCTTCCGATATTCTCCGGAAAGAGCGTGAGGCACGTGAGGAAGCTGAACGTAAACGTCATCAAGAAGAGCGGCGGAAAGAAGAACGCAGAAATCAATATAATGCCGAAGTGGACCAAACGCTCATGCTGCAGAACCTTTCGGAAGACTACGATATCGCCTGCAAAATAAGGCGCTATATCGTGGAAGTTGAGGCAAACGGAAACATCGATTCAAAAACGATGGAATGGGTGGAATGGGCAAAAGCAAAGGCTGATTGGTATGACCCGACGATCGCTAGAGAAGACGAATTTTTCGGAAAACGTGAGCATAGAAAGAATGCTGACCAGAAGAAATTGGAGCTTGCCAGCTATAGATGGTGGTGACTAGATATGCAGATTTACGGACATATGCGCTTTGAAAAATGTGGAAGTGTCTTCGAGAAAGCGCCATCAGCATAATCAAATAGAAATCGGTACAAATCACATGCTTAGAAAGTATGCTGGGGGAGCTGGAAGCATTTGCTTCCAGTTCAGAAAATCCAACAATACAGGAGCGATTTTGTAATGTTCGACTGGCTGCAAAAGAAACAGATCCGATTTCGAACATCCTGAATGAATCAGGATGTTAGGAATGGAAGAACAAACATAATACTGCCGGTGTAGTGACAGTTTTTATTTTAGAGAGATATTTCTTGTCAAGGAGGATGAATCAAAATGGAGTACGTAATTCACGATTCTGATATTTTTGATCCAACTCTTGCTGAGAAGTTCGATGCTGTGATCTTGAGTGATAATGGCCTATTGGAAGAGAAAAAAGTTTATGAAATCATAGCGAGTTTCCATGTTGATCTTATAAAACACTTATCTGAATTTGAGCTGTTTGTTTTACCACCATCTCATAAAACATATAAACGCAAAAAGTATGATGAAAAGGATAAGATCTACGATGTTCTTAGCTTTCAGTTAAAACAACTTGAAAACATATTGGTGAAAAACAACATTGAATTCTATTCTTCAACTATTAAAGGAGATCAAATAGAATCTACGCATATCATTAAGATAGAACTTGTTGAAGATGAGACAGAGCTGGTCACTTTGAAAAAAGGAAAGAAGCAACCGCGAGGGAAGGTAAGTTCAGTAATTCCAAGTATTATATATACGCAAAACCTGATTACGAAATTAAAATCTGAGCGGTTAAACAAGTTATTCGATGAATTTTTTAGAGTTATACGAAACAAAAAGATCTTGTCGGAAATTTTAGAAATCGATGAAACTAATAACGATGATTTGCTTTTTAAAGCATTCGTAAAACAATACGGTGATTTGTGGTTAACTACTAGTGCAAGAGAGAAAGAGTTGCGAGATAAGCTTCTCAACAAAGCGATAGAGGTTATAGAAAAATACCATAAAGAATCCGTAGAATGACTGTCTAGTGACACAAATGTACCAACATAGATTATACATTATCGTCAATTGACACAATGTCACCATCATTATCGAGTTACTAAACRGGCAAATGGATTTATTTAATATTGTTTCGGATCAGTGTGACAGCGTCGATATTGCTGCGTGCCTTGGGTTTTTCCGAGGATGGCAGCATATACCACATCAAAGAAGAATTAACTATTCAATTGAGACAAACATAATCCATTAAGATGGTACATAAATAATTACATTAGGAGACTGAATAAAAATTGGGCGCGATGAGTCGAATTATCACAAAACAAATTATTTAGTTTTGACCTGGATCATAAAACAAACAAGTAACTAATGTTGTTCATTAGTTACTAAGCTCACAGTACGCAATTAAACTGTGGGCTTTTTTTATGTAGGGCACGGAGGCAATCAATCGGCAATCGGACAATGTTCTTGTCATCCAACAAAAAATCATTGTAGATTGACATAAAGCTCCCCACTACGGAAACGTAAGCGTCAAATGCTACCCACCTTCAACGTCTAAACCATTCATGAGAAAATGAAGTCAACCTAATAAAGGAGGTTGTTCCATGGCAACGAGAGAACAACGTCGTCAAGCAAGGATAGAGCGTATCACAGATTACAGATGCAGCGGCCTTTCCATGTCAGCCTGGTGTACCGCCAATCAGATTAAGCGGGAGCAGCTCAAATATTGGCTCCGTAAATCGAAAGAAGACGTCTCCTACGATTCACCAACTCCTTCTACTCACTGGGTGCCGCTCACGGTTCCCAATCAATCGGACACGCATGTCCCCGCGTCTTCTCTTGTTGTACGTATCGGACAGGCTCGCATCGAACTTCATTCCGGATTCAATCCGGAGTTGCTTCGGGAAGTCGTGCATGCATTAGAGAAATCATCATGTTGACGCTACTGAGTGTCCAGAACGTCTACCTCGCTTGTGGATATACCGATCTACGTAAATCGATCGATGGCTTAGCAGCACTTGTTCAAGAGGGTTTTCGTCTCGATCCTTTCTCTTCATGTCTGTTCGTKTTTTGCAATCGCGARCGCAACAAACTTAAGATCCTGTACTGGGAACACAACGGTTTTTGGCTGTTTTATCGTCGCCTAGAACGAGGCACATTTGAGTGGCCCAAAGGGAATGAAGGAGCAATCACCGTCTCTAGCCGCGAGCTTCGTTGGCTGCTAGACGGACTTGCCCTCAGCCAGCGGCAAGCACATCCACAAGTCATAGCCCACACCGTCATTTAACGAAAATGTTCGCTATTTCGACATACCTAAAAGTAGGATTTAGCGCTCCATATACGAATAAATAGAGTATGGAAAATCAAACGGAAAATCAATCCCTTACCATAGAAGAACTAAAACAAAAAACAGCAAAGCAAGACGTACAAATTACAGAACTGTCGACCAAGCTCAAATGGTACGAAGAGCAGTTCCGTCTTGCTCAGCAGTCTCGGCAGACGCTCGCCAACTGGATGAGGTACGGAGCGGATCAATGGCTCTCGCTGTTAACAGACCGGATGCGGGAGCACCTACTGGATCAGGACATCTTACATGCCGATGAGACTACCCTTCAAGTGCTGCGCGAACCGGGTAAGTCGGCGGAGTCAAAGTCGTATCTATGGCTGTATCGAACAGGTCGCTTGGGTCCGCCCATCGTCCTGTACGACTACCGGCCAACGCGCGGCGGCGAGCATCCGCGAAATTATTTAAAGGGATTCAGCGGTTACCTGCATGTGGACGGTTATCCCGGCTACCACAAGGTACAAAGCGTTAAACTAGTTGGATGCTGGGCGCATGCGCGGCGAAAATTTGACGAGGCGCTAAAAGCACTGCCGCCCTCCCAAGACAGGACGGAAACGGCTGCGCAGCAGGGTCTCCAATTCTGCAATCAACTCTTTGCCATTGAGCGTGAGTTGAAAGACAAGACACCAGAAGAGCGTTACACCATCCGAAAAGAGCGAAGTGGGCCTGCTTTGGATGCTTATTTGTTATGGCTGCGCCAAGAGCGATCCCGCACATTACCGAAGAGCAAGCTTGGAGAGGCTATAGGTTACAGCCTAAACCAATGGGACAAGCTAACGGCGTTCTTAGAGGACGGACGGCTCGAAATTGATAATAATCGTAGTGAACGAGCAATTAAACCATTTGTCATTGGAAGAAAGAACTGGCTATTTGCCAATACACCTCGCGGAGCAAAGGCGAGCAGCATCATTTATAGCGTAATGGAAACAGCAAAAGAAAACGGGTTGAATCCGTTCAACTATCTGGTGTATGTGTTCGAGCAACTCCCGCAGCTAACTGATCCAAAAAACCCGGAAGCGCTGGACAAGCTGCTGCCTTGGTCGACATCACTACCGCTGACTTGCCGCGTGTTTAAGTCTTAACTCCATTTATGTAGCCCTCATCTTGATGACAAGGTGGGGGCTATTTGACGCTTACATTCATAAGAAAAGACTGTATTGAATTCTAAAAATGACCCAGCAATTGGGCGATGGTGAGGATTTCCTCATCGTTCCCCATTTTTTTTATATATATTGACCCTACTTCGAAACGGTGTGTTTCTTGATTTATAATTTAGCCTGCCGCAGTGGATGGAAACCAAGTAGCCTATGTTCCCTCATACGGTGCATGTGGAGGCGGTTTGTTCCTTGATTTATAAGGGGTTTGAGTGAGTCAGTAGGGTTGTTGGGGACGAAATGGGGACGGAAAGCTAGCTTAAGCTTATTTCCGTCCCTGTTTTCGTATTTAAATTTTCTCGAATTTGTCAGCAGCAGATTGATCGGCGGATCTTAGTGCATGACCATAAACATTCATCGTGGCATTGATATTCCCGTGTCCAAGTCGTTCGGATATTATCTTAGCGTGTACGCCTTGGTTTATAAGAAGGGTAGCTGAAGTATGACGAAGATCATGAAATCGGATGTATCTCAATTTGTTTTTCTTGATGAAGCTATGGAACCATAAGTAAGACTGCTCTTGGTGGAAAGCTTTCCCGTCAGGATGACAGAACATAAAAAAGTAGTCCCCGCCTTGCCATCGGCCTCCAATTTTATCGCGTTCTTTAATTTTATGAAGATAGTATTCTCTTAGTTCTTCCAACATGGAGTCAGGGAGCGAAACTTTACGTTTTGAGTTCTTTGTTTTCGGCTCTTTTACATGGGCATTACCTGCTGGAGACATTGAAACACTTTGTAAGACATCGATATAACTTCCATTCAACAGCACGTGTAAAATATTTTTCAGTATCCGATGATTGATCTCAATTGAACCAGCAGATAAATCTCTTAAACCCTTGTCTTTTACCCTCTTCTGACAGGGAGTTAATAAAGCTAACGATGTGCAGGGTTTTGATCTGGTCGATCCGCAAATGGCTAAATGCAGGGGTAATGTTTGAGGCGCTTGCCGCTCGGATCATATCCGGTCTCAACTACAAGCCTCCAAGAACTTTCCCCGCGTTTTTCTATACTTGCCATTTAAAAACCTCCAGATTCAAATTTAGCTTAATCTGGGCGAACTGGTGTGTGTTTAATCAGAATAGCTCGTGGTTCTCACGAGCTATTCTGATTTTTGCACTAGTGAAATTATCGCAGGCTGTTACGTTCTTGCTCTTGGAACCAAGCGTCTAACGTGGTTCTTCTAAATAAGATCTTGGTTCCTACACGAAGGTGATGGATTCTACCCGCCCGTACTTCGCTATAAAGCTTGTCCTTGGAATTCTTGCCATGAAAGATACTTTCCCAGGCTTCTGAAAATCGCGGAAGCTTGAACAAGTATCTGGAGAAGCAAGGACGAAAAGGATGCAAGATAGAATCGAATTTAGCATAGGATATCATACCTTCGCTTGATTGGGTTATTTTTCTATCCACCAATTTTTCGATAAGAACGTTTCACTGTCCAAACTTAATTGAAAACCGTTGACAATTGTAGTGAGGCACGGGATAATGAATGCATATTCTATTCGGAGGTAATATGCAGCACTATGAGAGAACCCCATTCAAGAGGCCCGCTGGCCCGCAGTTTTTTTAGCGCTGATGTGCTTCATACGTTAAGACTCAAGATCATTCTCGGTGAAATTCAAGCCGGGGAGAAGCTTGTGGAATTGAAAATCGCGGACGAGATGAGCGTCAGCCGGGGACCGGTGCGCAATGCCCTGATGTTGCTTGAGAAGGAAGGTCTCGTTAGGTTTCTTTCCAACGGTCGTTCGGAAGCCGTTGGGTTTACGCTTACGGATCTCGATAATCTGTACAATACACGCGCTTATGTAGAGATGAAAGCTCTTGAAGAAGCATTTGCGCAGCCGAGCCATGATTTTAATTCCATCCAGGCTATCAACAGAGAATTGCATAGGGAACTAAATAACGTTTATCAATTTACAAGCCTTGATTTGCAATATCACGAGCAGTTGATGATTTTATCCGGTAACAAATATCTACTGCAGGCATGGCAATCGCTTCGTCCAGCAATGGAGACGATTCTTCTAATCACGAATGCACAGATCAGGCTGAAAGGTGATTCACGTCCGGATAAGTCTTATGTGTTAGAGCATCACGACTGGATCACGGATGCGCTACTGCGCCAAGATCTCCAGAACGCAATGTCGAAGCTACGAGAGCATATCGATAAAGGCCAAACGATCATGAAAGAGCAGCTCAGCTTGATATTGTTGGATTCGAATACGATGACGGCTGAAAAGGTTTTGGAAGCATCGGGACTGGTGAAGAGGTAACTCTCTCTTCTTCGTTTATAAATTGTCAACAGAAAACAAAAAAAAGAAGACGGTGAAACATATGGGAGTGCTTGATGGCAGGGTGGCGGTTGTTACAGGAGCGGGAAGAGGGATCGGAAGTGAAATCGCCAGTGAGTTAGCCAAGGCAGGCGCTTCGGTAGTGGTCAATTATGCACGCAGCGAGGAAGGAGCGAATGCCCTCGTTCGTAAAATAACAGAGGAAGGGTTAATAGGAATTGCGGTTAAGGCCGATGTCTCGCAGCTTGATGATATTGAACAGATGATCGCTTTCGTAAAGGATCACTTCGGCGGTATCGATATTCTCGTCAATAACGCGGCTGTTGACCCGACGGAAGATTTCTTTCATGTAACGGAATCGTTCTGGGAGACCGTCGTACATACAAACTTCAAAGGAACGTTCTTCTGCTCGCAGGTTTGCGCGAAAGCGATGAAGGAGCGGGGGAAAGGTAGAATCGTCAACATAAGCTCCGTACATGGCCAAGCAACGATGCCCGATTACGCCGTATATGCATCGACCAAAGGCGCCATCAATGCGCTGACTCGGCAGCTGGCGATTGATTTAGCACCGTATGGCATTACTGTAAACGCTGTCGCTCCGGGAGCTACTGAAGTTGAGAAGTTTGTTGGTCAGGACTGGTACGACCCGGTGAAGATTGGTAGCTATATTCCGCTTGGTCGAATTGGTAAGCCTTCCGATGTCGCGCCGCTCGTCCGTTTTCTGGCTTCCAATGAAGCTGACTTTATTACCGGACAGGTCATTACCATCGACGGAGGGACGACGACCAAGCTGTTTTTGCCGATCGAAGTTGATCAGAAGATGATGTGAAGCGGGAGGCGAGGAATAAAGATGTCCGTATTCGATGCCGCAATAGAGCGGAAGCTGGGCAGCAAGCAAATCGCAGTCACCTGGCTTGGGCAAGCTGGTTATTTGATCCAAGCGGCTAATGGAATCAATCTGATCATCGATCCCTACTTGTCGGATTATTGCGAGGTTCAATTAGGGAGGGCATTTAAACGACTAATGCCAGCCATGCTGACCGCAGAGGAAATTGATCAGTTGAGCATTTCCGCTTATCTGATGACGCATCACCATGAAGACCATCTTGATCCACCGATCATTCGAAATTTGAAGCGCAGCGATTATAACTATTACGCGCCGCCGATCACGCTGGAGTTGGTAAAGGCGCTTGGTGTTTCAGCAGATCGTTTGCGTCCGTTGCAGCAAGGAAGCCGTCACGAGGAAGCAGGTTTCTCAGTAACCGGAACATTCGCCGACCATGGCGAATTGGCGCCGGACGCAGTCGGCATCATCATCGAGATTGCGGGTAAGGTTATTTTCCATATGGGGGATACATGCTTTAATACGGTTGAACTGGAAAAGATCCGGGCACAGCGTAATATCGATCTGCTGATTGTGCCGATTAACGGTCGTTACGGAAATATGAATGAAGCAGAGGCGGCTGAAGCTGTACGTATTTTGCAACCGAGACAGACGGTGCCTTGTCACTTCTGGATGCTGCCGGCTAACTCCGGGGGTGATCCCGCATTATTCCTTGAGCTGGCGGGCGAGAAGGCACCGGACACTACAGCCTCTTTGTTCATGCTCGGGGAGACCATCGTAATCGAATAACGGCGGGTTGGAGGTCTATTCATGAAGCTTTCTACGCTTTTAGAAGCTCTATCTAATGCGCATTTGAAATATCTTGTACTGACGGCTCATGAAGGYGGCCATATTGTGTTGCTGGAACGGGGGGCTAGAGTGATCGGAGTATTCCCGGACGACGATGCGAGCAATCAAGTATGGGTAAATCCAACGTTACTGACTGCTGAGGCCATTGACCGCTATACTTCGGGAACGGATTGGAATATCGGTGGGGAGCGTACTTGGTTCAGTCCGGAGATCGAATACTTTATCCAGGACTTGAAGGTGGGGCTTGAATCTTACCGAATTCAAGCCAGCTTCGATCCCGGATTTTACCGATTCGAAGCGTCTCCCCATGCGTCGGGAACAGCGACTTGGACGCAGCAAACGGAATGGACGGCATTTCGCTCAAGGGAGACAGTTCGCGCTTACGTGGACAAACAGATTAAGCTGATTCGCGATCCGCTTAAAGATATTGCCGACGAAACTATCGAAACTCACTACTCCTACGTAGGTTATGAACTACATACCTCGATTTCTCTCGAACAGCTGACAAAGTCGGCGTCGGTGTCCCTCTGGAACCTGATGCAATTGCCTGCCGGGGGAGAAGTTCTGATTCCGACATATGGAAGAGCGCAGGTGTTTGATTTTTTCGCACCGACCGGTCCTGCTCATCTGGATGTTTCCCTGGATTGTGTACGGTTTCGACTGGATTGTGTACGGTTTCGACTGGATGGAGCGGAGCAGCATAAAATATCGCTGAAGGCGGCATGCTCGGGCATTTCGGAGAACTGGAATACCATTCGGCGGTGGTTGCGGGGGCTTTGGAAAAGGAAACTTCGGATATAAGTCAGGTGTGGTGCTACAGCGGATCGGCGAAAGTCATAAGTGAAATTAGACAAAGACTTATCGGTAGATAGGTGGGTCTATAGGGCAGAACTGTTTCATCATAAATTGTCAACAGTTTTCAATTAAGTGGAGGTAGTCAAGATGAATATAGAAGACCTACGCGGAAAGACGGTCGTCGTAACCGGGGCGGGTAGCGGAGTGGGACAGACGCTCGCCGTAATGTTAGCAGAGATTGGATCGAATGTAGCGATGGTCGATATCCGGATGGCATCGCTTCAGCAAACGCTGAGTCTGATGAAGAAAGCAGACAGCCATTTGCTCGTGCCAACCGATATTTCCCGTGAGGAGGAAGTGAAGCATTTTTTCGAGACGGTGAGCAGCCGATATGGCGGTCTTGACGTATTGGTCAACTGCGCCGGCATTTGGGATGAGGGTGGTATCGAGGACATTGTCGGCAGTCGGCTTGATCGGATGCTGGATATCAATTTGAAGGGCAGCTTCTACATGTGCCGCGAAGCATTCGGATTAATGCGCGAACGATCCGTTGGCGGGGCGATCGTGAATATCGCGTCGACGGCAGGAGAATACGGTAGTATTCGTCCGGCGGCACATTACGCGGCAGCCAAGGGTGGAATTATTGCGATGAGCAAATCACTTGCCCGGGAAGGCGCGAAGGATCGCATCCGGGTAAATGTCGTCTCTCCTGGACCGCTCGATACGCCGATGACTAATCTCGAGAGCGAGGAGCAGCGACATTTGGTCGGCGAGCGCACGTTGCTTGGTCGGGTCGGTTTACCGGAGGATATTTGTCAAGGTGTTCTGTTTCTGGCTTCTTCCATATCGTCCTGGATTACGGGTGAAGTGCTTCGAGTCAACGGTGGCAGTCTTATATAAATGAACCAAAAATACGATATTTGGGAKGAACTAAGTATGCAGTCCAAGATCAGTATTCCCAAAATGGGGATGTCTACGGTCGAAGTGGATGTGGTCAGCTTGTATGTCAAGGTAGGTGACAGGGTAAAGCCTGGCGATCTGATAGCAGACGTTGAGTCGGAAAAGGCTGTTCTATCGATCGAGTCGGAGGTCGAAGGCATAGTCACCGAGATGTTAGTTGAAATGAATGATACCATCGATGTCGGTACTGTCATATGTATTGTGGACACCGATTAAATGAAGTGGAGGAAACAGGCATGGAACGGATGAATAAGCGGCTATACCGCGTCGTTCTGACGGATGCGGATTATTTTCCTCTGGATGAAACGCACTTAGAGACGCTGAGCCAAGCCCAAATCGAGGTCATAGGTACGCCTTATGGCCTTCCTGAGGACGAGCTTTCAGAGCAATGCAAGGATGCGGATGCATTACTTGTTTTCGCCGCTAAAATTACTGCGAAGGTGATCGAGAAGGCGGAGAAGTTGTCCATTATAGCCAGGTGCGGTACCGGCTACGACAATATTGATATCCAGTTTGCTGCATCGAGAAATATTACTGTTACTAGTGTTCCGGATTTCTGTTCAGAGGAAGTATCGGATCATACGCTGGCCCTCATGCTGGATTGCTGGCGCAAGCTGTCGTTCAGTAGACTCCGTGTGATGGAAGGTCATTGGGATAATTACCGCAAGCTAGGTACGATGTATCGAATCCAGAATCAGAAGGTAGGGCTTCTAGGCTTCGGACGCATTGCGCAAAAGGTGGCCCGTAAACTGAGTGGTTTTGGCGTCGAGATAGCGGCTTACGACCCTTATACGCCATCATCCATCATGGAAACAATGGGCGTGAAGCCTATGGAGATGGATGAAGTACTGAGCAGGTCGGACGTCGTCTCTATTCACATGCCGTTATTGACTGATACCGGACATATCATGAACCGGAACACTTTCGAGAAGATGAAAGACGGGGCGATCTTCATCAACACAAGCCGTGGCCCATTGGTAAACGAGGACGATTTGTTTTGGGCGCTGAACAGCGGAAAGCTGTCCGCTGCCAGTCTCGACGTACTGGAGAAAGAGCCTCCTGCTCCGGACCATCCACTCATACGGCTGCCACAGGTGACAATGACACCCCATTCCGCAGCGTACTCGGACGAGGCGATCAGCGATGTAAAATCACAGGCGATCAATGAGGTCGTCCGCAAGCTTCAGAGGCTCCTTCCGCTGCATCCGGTGATAGCGCCATCGAGAAGTTAGAGCCGATTAATGCTAGTTTAGCAGCGCTAATCCGATAGCCATAAAAATGATCAACACAAGAAAGCAAGGTGAATAGGAAAATGACTACACAATCACAATGGAGCAGGGAATTTACTATGGCGCTGTATGCGGGCATGCTGAGGATACGCAAATTTGAAGAAAGAGTGATCCGATTAGTCAACGATAATGAAATTGCCGGCGTGACACATGAATACATCGGGCAGGAAGCGGTAGCCGTCGGTGTTTGCGCAGCTCTTCGAACGGAGGATGTCATTACGTCAACCCACCGTGGGCACGGACATATTATCGCCAAAGGCGGAAAGGCGAGCCGTATGATGGCGGAATTGTTCGGTCGATCGGACGGTTATAACCGCGGTCGTGGCGGTTCGATGCACATCGCCGACGTGTCGCTGGGCATATACGGGGCGAACGGAATGGTCGCGGGGGGTTCGCCGATTGCGATGGGGGCTGCGTGGGCAAGCAAGGTACGTGGTACGGGAGACGTTGCCGTTAGTTTTTTTGGTGACGGAGCGATGAATCAGGGAGTTCTGCACGAGACGATGAATATGGCTGCGTTATGGAAGTTGCCTATGTTGTTTGTATGCGAGAATAATGGCTACGCGGTTACATTCGGCTCGGAGGAGGCTAGCGCGAATCCGCGATTTGCGGAGAGAATGTCTGCCTATTCGATGCCGGGCATCCTCGTGGACGGCATGGATGTGCGCGCAGTCTATGAAGCTGCGGCAACTGCCGTGGAACGGGCGCGAGCAGGAGAAGGACCGACGTTCTTGGAGTGCCGGACATACCGGTTCATGGGTCATCATACTGCAGAAGCGACGATGAACCTGAGCTACCGTGCCAAGGAAGAGATCGAGCAATGGCGGGCAAAGGATCCGATTCCTGGATTGGGCGCTTTTTTACAGCAGGAACTAGGCATTAGCAAGGATGAACTGGACGTAGTTGCCAAAGAAATCGTGGACGAGGTGGAAGCTGCGATCGAATACGCTCGCCAAAGCCCGAACCCAGCTCCAGATGAAGCGCTTGACGGGATGTACGCGACACCGTATGAGCAAATACCTGCAAAAGGATGGGTGTCCGCCCTATGAGAGAGCTTCGTTATTTACATGCCTTTAAGGAAGCCATTTTTCAAGAGATGCAGCGGGACGAATTGGTGTTCGTTATTGGCGAGGATGTCAAACATTCGTTGCGAGGAGCGACCAAGGATCTGATCAAGCATTTCGGTGAAAACCGCGTTGTCGATATGCCTATTTCGGAGCAAGCTTTTACAGGAATGGCGACGGGAGCTGCGATGTCGGGGTTGCGACCGATAGTGGAATACCAGATTAGTGCGTTGATCTACGTAGCTTTCGATCAATTGATCAATCAAGCGCAGAAGCTTCCGTATATGATGGGCGGTCAAGGTTCAGTGCCAGTCGTATATACAGTCGTAGGCTCCGGAGCACGAAATGGGCTTGCGGGACAGCATTCGGATCATCCGTATCCATTTCTGGTACACGCGGGTATGAAAACGGTCATACCGTCTACGCCGTATGATGCAAAGGGACTGATGATCAGCGCGATTCGCGACAATGACCCGGTCATGATGTTTACTCCGGCTAAGGTACTTGCGATGAAGGGGCCTGTCCCTGAGGAAGCTTATGCGATTCCATTCGGGCAAGCGGAAATCAAGCGGAAAGGCGAACATGTAACGGTGGCAGCGGTGGGCCATCTTGTTCATGATGCGCTTAAAGCGGCTGACGAGTTGGCGTCGGAAGGCATCTCGATCGAAGTGTTCGATCCGCGGACGTTGCTTCCCTTCGATAAAGCTACGCTCTTGGAGTCCGTTGCGAAGACGGGCCGCTTGGTAGTCATTGACGATTCAAATCGGTCTTGCGGCTTTGCTGCGGAGGTAGCCGCTATCGTGGCTGAAGAAGGTTTTGCATATTTAAAAGCACCGATTAAGCGAGTCACTCGGGCGGATGTGCCGGTTCCATTCAACTTAGGTATGGAGAATTATGTCATTCCCACGAAGGAAGATCTGCTCCGGGCTATCAGGGAATTGATGCAAGGTGGAGGATAAGATGAATGAGCCAGCTGAATTGCGATTGGGCAAGGCACTCCCCCTTAAAGGCATTCGCAAAATGATCGCCACGCGGTTGGGCGCAGTGTGGCGCGAGGCGGTTCACGTTACGCTTCACCGGGAGCTTGATGTGACCGCGGTATATGAAGCGAAAGAGCGTGGCAAGCTTGCCCACTCCGTCATTGATTATCTTCTATTTGGTCTTGTCCGGACATTGAAGGAGGAAAGCTTCGCTTCGTTCAATGGTCATTTCGATGGACAAACGCTTCAACAATTCGATTCGGTGCACCTCGGTATTGCGGTCGACCATCCGAAAGGGCTGGTCGTACCCAATTTGTTCGACGCGGACCTGCTTGTTCAGACTGAATTTGCGGAACGGCGCAAAGCGCTTGGGTCACGGGCCAAGGCGTGGAAGCAAGCGCCTTACGAGATGGAGAACGGGACGTTCACCGTCACCAATCTGGGCCCGCTCGGAATCGATTATTTCACCCCTATTCTGAATCCACCGCAGACGGCAATCGTTGGACTCGGGAGGTTGAAGGTGGCAGAGGTAAGTCGTGGTTGGGAGCAGCAGCTTGTTAAGAAGGCATTTCTTCCTGTCAGTCTAACGATTGATCACCGTGTGCTGGACGGAGCCGATGCAGCTCGATTCCTTGTGCGTTGGGAAGAGTTGATCGCGGGACTCGCAGCAATTGGCTGAGTTCCCCGCCAATGCTCATCTAAACATAATACGATATCGTTTGAATAAGAGGCTTTCCCCTAAAGTCATGTTTGATAAAGACCGTCCGGGAAAGCCTCGTTTTGCATAGGCCCTCTTACAGTTGACGTGTGTTAATATAAAAATATACTAGGATTCGAAATATTAGTGATAGAAAAATTCAGTCCTTGAAAAGAAGGTCTAGGTGATGTAGAACAATGAGAGATTTTAATAGATTCAAATCATCAACGACAACGAGAAGCGTTCGTCCTTTGGTCATTGGGAGCTTGATACCGTAGTGTCCAGCCGAGGGAAGAGCCGAGCTTGTGCAGCGACCTTCATAGAACGCAAAACGCGCTTGTACCTGGATTTGAAGATGAAGGATTGTACAGTGCACTCTATGGAAATGTTCTTCTTCCATGATTCTTCCTTAAGGGTCACGACTTCACCGAAGTCTCCGACAAAGGACTCGCTGAAGCAGTACGCCTCATCAACCATCGGCCTCGAAGTGTTTAGGCTTGGAGTCTGCTCACGAATCTTTCATGGACGAACTGTCACACTTAGCGTGACAATCCGTCTTAGCAAAAAAGAACATTTTATTTATCATCAGTAACTTTCACATTTTTTTGATTATTAAACGTAAAAAATATAGCAGTTCAGAACCCGAAAAAAGTTCTAAACTGCCATTGTTTGATATAAATTGCTTTTATTTAAGAGATCATACCAGGGTCAATACTTAAAATCGACTTTCTAGAGTAAGCTCATTTCTAATAAGCTCAATTAACACCTCTTCATCGATCATATTCGACCAATACATTTTCAGGAAATCACGGACGGTTCGAAAGCCATGGATGGATAAATTCAAATCCTGATGTTTTCTCATCGTTCCGAGGTTCTCGCGGAAGAGACCGAAAGGACGGGCGATTTAAGGTATCCTCTGAAATAACCGATTCTGCAATGGATTTATTACTTGGTATACTCAAGGTTTGTTGTGTAATAAGCAGCTGTACTTTTTCTGAGGACAAGTGTTGAACGAATAATTTTGCCGCTTCTTTTTCTTTGGAATATTTATTAACGGCCATTCCGATCATGACCGTAAGAGTTTTGGGATCTTCCATAAATGGGATGGGTGAAATATCATAACGCAAATCCGTATGCTTGTATTCGTTGATAGACATATAGTTAGTTAACATCATCGAGATTTTACCTTGTGCAATTCTATAATAAAAATATAATGAAGAAGTAAAGTAGATATACAGTTGTTAATCTGATAGTATTATTTATTTTATTATTTGATAAAGTAGATATACATCAAAAATACTTTGAGGAGAATACAGAATGAAGGCTCTTCGTATTGGTTTGGTAGATTTGGATACCTCACATCCGGCAGGGTGGGTGCCGATTATCCGTTCAATGGGGCATGAGGTCGTCGGGGTATACGATGGAGGCACGGTTTATCCATCTGGTTATGCCGAGCAGTTTGCGCTTGAACATACAATTGCATATGTGTTTACCAGCTTGAAGGCTATGGCTGCTGATGTCGATTTGGCGATTATCCATAGCTGCAATTGGGATCTGCATATTGAACGGGCCCGTCCTTTTGTACTTGCAGGTAAAGCACTGCTGTTTGACAAGCCGATGGCGGGTAATCTGCGTGATCTGCAGCAAATCGTTGAGTGGAGCAAGAGCGGAGTGAGAATGACTGGCGGATCAGCGCTGAGATTTTGTTATGAAGCACAAGCATGGAGGGAAAGCCATGATGCAAAGCTTGATTGGGTATATGCTTATGCGGGCTGCGCGGTAGATGAATTCAACTATGGTATTCATGCTTACTCTCTGCTGCGAGCTGTTGGCTTCACTGAGAAGCACCTGCTTGAATTTTAAAACCTTCCTGCCGATGTATCTCAAATATGCGCTTAATCCCACTTATCCATCGGACTATGCCTATCGCTATTTGCAAGAAGCAAGTATCGGCTCGAATGAGCTTACATCAATGGATGCTCACAACAAAGGCAATATTGAGCGATACCAGCAAAATATTTACGCTATGGAGAAGCTGATTCGAATTCAGGAGGATTTGGAAACACTCAAACTCCATGAGGCATTGAATCGAGAATCCGGTGAACGTTTCATACCTGCAGAAGTACAGGGCATGAAAATCGGAGAAAGTGTGCTGATTACGGCACCGGCGGAGCTGCTTGTGCAGATCGGCTTGAATCTCAAAAAGGCTTCTCCCTACGAGAATACGTTAATCGCGGCCTTTTCAAACGGGTATATGCATTATGCACCGCCAGTTGACCACTACAGCAAGTGTGGTTATGAGGTTACGGAGTGTTTACTTGCCCCGGAATGGCAGGAAATGTATGAGAATAAGGCCAACGATATCATTCGCAGGCTGTAAGGGAATCATACAATGGATAAACAATGGGAAGCAACTTGGATTATGGACCGCAGTTTCGAAGGCTTGGCACCTCTAAATCTGTATCATAAGGAGCTGGAGACGGGAAGTGTCCAGCTCCATCGGAATGACTTGAACAATCATCATATGTTTGCTCGTAAACAATTTATCCTGGAAGGCTGCCCCTCGGCAGCCTATCTGGACATAACCGGCGATGACTACTATAAAGTCTATATCAATGGGCGTTTCGTCGGTCAAGGTCCAGCACAGGGCAATCATTTTCATTATTATTATAATCAATTTGAGATTAGCAAATTTTTAAAGTCAGGTCCCAATGCAATTGCAGTACATGTATATTATCATGGTCTCATTTGTCATTCTTATTTTAGTGGGGATTATCGACAAGGCCTTATTGCTGAGCTGATCATAGACGACCAAATCAAGCTAAAAACAGATCATACATGGAAGTATCTAATAACGGAGGAGTACGGCAAGGGACATGTGATTGCTTATGACACCCAGTTTGCGGAGAATATTGACAGTCGCATGCAAGCCTATGGGTGGAGGGAAGTCGGATTTGATGATTCAGCATGGAGCTATGCAGCTGAGTACATGCAGGATAATCATCAGTTATATCTTCAGCCAACACCATCACTATCTGTTTATGAAATACCGCCAATCCAGGTAACTACGCTGGCTGGTGCAGGTTTTCTAATTGACTTTGGTCATGAAATTACGGGCCAGTTCTGTATGAAAGCAAAAGGCGAAAGTGGCCAAATCGTCGAAATTCGCTGTGGTGAGGAACTGTCTGATGGGAATCGTGTTCGCTATGATATGAGGTGCAATTGCCTTTACCAGGACTACTGGACACTTTCGGGTCGCGACGATGATGTACTGGAGCTATTCGACTATAAAGCTTTCCGTTATGTTGAGGTGTTTGCTGATCCTAATGTAGCTTTGGATACGGGAAGCTTCTCTGCAATCGTTCGGCATTATCCGTTCGACGAGAAGTCTTGTCTCTTTGAATCCTCGAATCCATTGTTGAACGCAATATGGTCCATGTGCAGCAAAACTATTCAATATGGCGCACAGGAAAATTATGTGGATTGTCCATCGCGGGAGAAGGGCCAGTATCTTGGCGATAATACAGTGATTACACATGCCCATGCGTACCTGGCGGGTGATCTGAGGCTTTTTCGTAAGTCGCTTCTGGATTTTGCTATCCTCTCAACCCGAGTTTGCCCGGGTATCATGGCAGTAACTTCCGGAAGTTATATGCAGGAAATTGCTGATTTTTCGTTTCAGTGGCCGCTTCAGTTGATGCAATATTACAAACAAAGCGGTGATCTAGACTTCCTCAAGGACATGTACCCGATAGCCGAGAATATGCTGGCTCATTTTGCCCGATACCGCCGGGAGGATGGTTTGCTGGCGAAGGTTTCCGACAAATGGAATTTGGTCGACTGGCCTGAAGCCATGCGTGACGGCTATGATTTTAAGCTGGATTACCCGATTGGCGACGGCTGCCATAATGTGATTAACGCCTTCTATTATGGAGCTATGACATGTGTGTCTGACATCGAGAAAATCGTAAACGGTTTTATAGCAGAAACGACCTTAGAGAGGCTGGCACGAACAAAGGCTGGGTATTACAAAGCTTTTTTTAATGAAACGAAGATGCTTTTTGTAGATGCAGAAGGTTCAGCACATGTTTCCCTGCATAGCAATGCGCTCCCGCTATTATTCAATCTGGTACCAACGGAAGCGGTACAAGCCGTAGTGGATTTTCTGCGCCAGAAAAGGTTGAGCTGCGGCGTGTATATGGCATACTTTGTCCTGAAGGCACTTGCGAAGGCTGACGAACATGCATTGGTATATGAGCTTATCACATCAGATGACCTTCATTCGTGGGCTAACATGCTGAAGGAAGGGGCCACGACCTGCTTCGAAGTATGGTCCAAGGACTTGAAACCGAATGCCAGCCTTTGTCACCCATGGGCAAGTGCGCCTATATCCGTGCTAATTGAAGACATTATCGGATTAAAGCCTGCCGTGCCTGGATGGAAGGAAGTAGAATTTTCTCCACACCTGCCCGATTCACTGTTAAACATCAAGTTGAGGTTTCGGACACCCGCGGGAGACATTTTGTTTGAATATAAGGACGGGCAACGAAAGTTAACAGTTCCCGAAGGTGTGACCATTGTAGAACCTATCATAAATACAAGATGAGCATAAATCGGATGCTTTCATAGAGTGTGAAATTTTCGAATAGAATTGGAGAATCAATGAGATGGTTGGTAAAATAAATTTTCTGTATTCGTTTGGAACGCCTCATCGTCTGACTGTAGCAAGACCTGATTGTAGTGACCAAACGATATTGGATGTTGACAGCAATGGCTTTAGCATGAAGTGGACGTATGAAAGCATGCAGCCTATTGGTACTTTCGCAGTGCCGACAGTTCCGTGGTCTGTGCGGCTTGAGCCGAAGGTGGAAGGGACAGCATTTCCTGCAGGGGGGTGGAAACGTTTAAACGGCTCACTGCCTATACTTGAGAATACGTATAATGATGCACGAGGACGATTCACACTTACAGCAGTTGGTGCCCAAACCGCTGCGGTCGTGAAGGTTCGAATAGAGAATACGGGGGAAAGAACGAGAGACTTCTCATTAAATTGCCAGCTAAACGGCTGGGCAGGAGTGAGCCCGGCTTGGGGTGACCCGAATAAACCAGCTCATGTCCTTGTAGCTGGAGCAAGAGATCGAGCAGACCGCATTCTGGCATTCGGGATAGGTGCAGATACTTGTCAAATCAGTATGCATCATTTCGAAATGTGCTGGAAGCTTGAACCAGGTGAGACCAGAGAAGCTTATGTTGTTCGACCTTATCAAGCTTATTTAAAGGAATTGAATCATTGGATGGTTCACGACTGGGAGAAGGAAATGGACGAGGCTACGCGAGAGTGGACGACCTTGATTGATTCAGCGAGTAAGCTGCATGTACCCGATACGGAGCTTTTGGACGTTTTCAATGCTTGTCTGGCGGACTTATTTATCATGCGCGAGCCTTTTGCAGAGGGTTATATTGCTTCCGTATGCGGGACGGAGGTTTATCGCAATACCAATCCATTTGAACCTTCCCAGGTTCCCATCGCTTTGGATCAGCTGGGCTTTCATGATAAAGCGGAGGAAGGTATTCGATTCTTCATTGATCAGCAGGAGCCTAACGGGGAGTGGACGGGGGCTCAGGGCTGGACTTTTTCCATGTGGGCTGGCGCAGGCTTTAAGTCGCGGGTGATCATGGAGCATTACAAGCTGACAGGGGATCAAGCTTATCTTGAAGCAGCTTATCCTCACATGCTTGCCAGCTCTCGGTGGCTGGAAACGATGCGTGCGGGCACGCGTCAGCTTGTTGATGGTAAACGTCCGATAACCTACGGTTTAATGCCGCGTGGAATGGGCGATTGCGGACTTCTTGATGATGGTGATCATTACGGTGTTTTCTATCCGCATAATGTATGGGTGGTTTATGCGGACAAGCTGACATTGGAGGCTGCAGAGATCCTTGGTCAAATAGAGCATGTAGATGAGCTGCGGCATATCTATGAAACGGGGCGTAATGATCTGCTGGCATCTTTGGAGCAGGGCGCGATCCAGACCGAGCTCGGCTATCGCTGGATTCCTGGCGTGCCGAATAAAACCTGCGGCAGCCGGTGGGGTGCCTTGCATGCGATGTTCCCTTCAGGGTTATTGTCTAAGGATCATGATTTGATTAATGGCACAATTAGATTTATGGAAGATCAGCTCAGCCTCGGAGGATTGCCAATCGATACAGGTTGGCTAATAGGCGGAATGTGGGTATCGGCAGCATTGGACGATCTGGCGAATGCTCATCTGATTCGAGGCAATGGGGATTTGGCTATCGAGTACTTATATGCGGCAATCAATCATGGAACGCCATTGGTGACATGGTKCGAAGAGCGTGGGCAAGAGCCTGGCACACAGGTATGTACAGGGGATCGACAGCATCTCTGGACACCTGTTGCGGTTGTTCGTGTACTTAGGAATTGTCTCATTATGGAGAATGGCAATGGGCTGCAGCTAGCTATGGGTACTTCAAGACACTGGCTGATTAGCGGCGAAGTCGTTGGCATTACCCATGCCAAAACCCATTTTGGCGAGATCAGCTATCAATTAAAGTATGATCAGCAAAGTGGTGTAATAAAAGGCCATGTGACGATAATTGAAGGCAAGCAGAAGCGGCCGGAGTGGATCGAGATGCAAATAAGATTACCCTACAATTATCGAATTGATATAGTAAAGTCGCTTGGATCTTCTTGGGAGAACGAAACGATCAGATGGGAAGTTCCGAGGGAAACGGTTGCTGTGGAGATTGTAATTAAGCGAATGGAATAGTCTTAAGGAGTCAAAGATACCGGCTTCGCTCCTCAAGCTCATATAACAAGAGCAGAGGATATAACCGTTTGCTTCTCTCCAAAATCGAAGAATTATGATAGAGTGTTGATGGCGATTGACTTGCTTCGCTGACAAAGTAATGGAAGAAGTTAATAAACAAGCTGAAGAATTTGTTAAGGCACATACTCTTAACTAGTTGCATTTGATCTAATATAGAAGCTGTCCCAATAATTTGGAACAGCTTCTACCTACAGTCGGTATTAGAAGGGGATTTTACAATGACAACTGTTGAAACTAAAGTTAATAAAAGGGTAATAGATTCACGTGTACGCGAATTTATTACACCAACTCGTATTGTGTGGAAGTCAGAGGACGATCTATCTGCGGTGGAAAATGCGGAGGTGCTGCTGGCATCTAGGGATGGTCAAGCTACACTTGCTGCGGAAAATGCCTGCATTCTAAGTAATAACGGCGCATCTGCCGGAATTTTGCTTGATTATGGTCTTGAACTTCATGGAGGTGTGCAAATTACTGCATGGATTGCTGGGGGGGAGAAGAAAAGAGTTAATCTTCGTGTTCGTTTTGGAGAATCTGTAATGGAAGCTATGAGTGAGATTGGTGGGGAACTAAATGCTACTAATGATCATGCCATTCGTGATCAGATAATCGAGGTCAGCTTTCTGGGTGCCACGGAGATTGGAAATACAGGCTTTAGATTTGTGCGAATAGATTTAATGGATGAGAATAGCTTTATTGAGCTAAAAAGTGTAAGAGCTGTTGAAAAAGAGCAGTATATAATGTGACACAACACATCATAAATGTCGGAGGACAAGAACATGCAACCTTACTGATCCACGCGYWGCGTGGTTTTTTTATWTTATGGATATATGTTCTTGTCCTTYKYCGAGGACAAGAACATAYATCCATTGCCGATTTAGGACAAGAACTTGTATCCATTGCYACAGATGCAATTAAATCGGGCAAAAGTAATTCGTTATTAAATGAACTGTTTCAGTACCGTTGKTAAATTCAGTGAGAGTTAACCCTGAAATATGTAAGAAGTGATTMAGCTAACGGGACACTGTAGTTCAGTTATGAAAGGGCTGCCGAGAGGTAGACGTTTGTTCAACTAACGGGCAGTTTAGCGTAATCTACTGGTTGTAAGTCCATTTTATGGTATTATTTGTAATGAAGGAGGGATTCTGATGAAACAAGGAATGTTCGTTGCATTAGTAATAATGACCGTTATGTTAACTATTGTTGGTTGTAGTAGTAAAAGTCCATTTGGAGAAGATTTAGAGAATAAGAATGAAGTGTTAGTGAAGGGTGAAAAGTTCGAGCAGAAATTAACCGATGTAGATGAAATATCCAGATTGGTAGATGTATTGAACAAAAGCAAAGCAATCGACCCCCCTGAAAAAGCAAAGGGTATAAAACCTGAGGTAGCAAAAGAAATAGTATTACTAAACTTTCCAAAAGCAGCGTTTTTCTATATAGGAGATGGCTACTTGTATTACGGAAATAATGGACAATTCTATTCAGTTTCAAAAGATATTGAAAAGTATACTAAAGAGCAGTAATAATCGTTGATTACGCTAACGGGGAACTTTAGTTGAATGAATCAAGGAGCAGTTTGCCGTGGCAGCTGTTCCTTGTTTTTATTAAGTTAACGAGCAGGATAGTTAAATGATTTGACGAATATACATTTAAAGGAAATTGTTGACATGTCAAAAAGCGAGTGGGATCAAGTGAATTCCAACCTCAATTCCCGCCACCGGCTCCTCCAGAAAATTATGGGATGGCTACATGATTTCTCACCCCCTCGGGATGTCGATGGTTGAAAGTCTAAGAACGAGTGAGACAACAGGAGAAAACTTTACATTATTAGTGGGAGGTGTAAGATTATTAAAAGAAAGATTTTGACAGCCTTCATGGTTATTATCCTCGCGGCGTCCCTCTTTCCTCGGCAAATTAGTTTTGGCAAGGAAAACGAAAATTTTAAAGTCATGGGATACTTTACCGAATCTTTCTATTTGAATGATCCAATCGATGAAGCTGTTCAATTTGACGGACTGACTCACCTGATATATGGGTTTTTGAAGCCCGCTTCTGACGGCTCTCTTTATCCGATCGGCCAGCCCGAAAGATTAAAGGAACTGGTTAATAAAAGTCATGCGCAAGGAGTCAATGTTATCATCGCTGTCGGAGGGGTGTTCTACGGGAACGAACCGCTGTCAGGCCATTTTGAAGCTCTTGCCGGCAATGACGAAACCATTCGGCGGTTTGTCCGGGAAGTGCGGGATTTCGTCGAGACCTACAACCTGGATGGCGTGGAGATCGACTGGGAATACCCCGACGCCGAATCTTCGGCGGAGTATGAACGTCTCATATTGGCGCTGAAAGAAGTTTTGTCCCCCATGGGCAAAACCTTGAGCGCGGCCGTGGCAGCAGCCGGCTCGGCAAATACGAAAGCCGAATCGGTACAATCCGTGACGGATATAGCCCTTGAGAACTTGAACTGGATAAATATTATGGCTTACGATTTGGCGGGAGGGCAGCACAGTCCCTATTGGTTGGCGGATGTATCCATTCAGTACTGGAAGAAAAGGGGAGCTTCCGAGGACCAGATCGTTGTTGGCATACCCTTGTATGCCAGACCAAGCTGGAAGCAATACAGGCATTTGGTGGCTTTGGATAGAGCAAATGCTTATCTCGATTTTGTGTCCGGCGATAAATTGGACTCCTATTATAACGGTCTCAACACCATCCGCCAGAAAACCAGGCTCGCACTGAATAAAGGCGGCGGCATCATGTTTTTCGACATACAGGAAGACACCCGGGATGAAACCAGCGGGCTGAAAGCTGCATTGGATATGATACAAAGGTACGAACAATATAATCTCGACGATTATTTTATTGTGGTGGACAATCGAGAGTTGCTGTACGTACCGGAAGAGAAATTGGGAATGCCTTATAAGGACGGTCAGAATCGCATTCAAATCCCGGTAAGGAAAGCACTGGAAACCATTGGAGCAAAGATCGATTACGATCACGCCTCTCGTACGGTCACTGCAATTCGTGAAGATACAACGGTTAAGATCCATATCGGTAGTGAAATACTAGAAGTAAACGGTAATAAAATGGCCATGGACACCAAAGCCGCGGTACAAGACGGGCTTACCTATTTACCCTTGCGCTGGGTATATGAAAGCTTCGGCTACAAGGTGTCCTGGTACGAAAGCAGCAAAACCATTCTGGTGAGTAAAAACTAGTGGAAGCAGCAAAATAACGGCTCGGCGCCGCAGAACTTTCGGGACTGACTTTTTTGAAGGGTGAAAAGACCAGAGATCGCAACGGATCAGGGGGAGACAAAAGCCATCGAGAAGTCGCAAGCCAACTGCTTGACAACGGGGCACCTTTGGATTTTATTCAAGGAATGCTTGGGCATGAAAAAGCATCAACCACTCAAATCTATGCTCAACTACGAGGATAGCGGCGGCGAGAACTCTATCGTCGTTTCTTATAGAAATATCATGTAGTTTGCTCTTTGAAAGTTGAAACTAACCGGACTAACCATCATTCAGACTCGAACAAGAATGATGGTTTTTTTGGTTTGTTTAATGAATKATGATGGAAGAGTGGGGAATGTTATCATGTGTTCTTGTCATTTATGTTATCAAGTTCTTGTCAGAGCATGGTTGTCGGGTGACAAGAACATAGTAACATTGAAAGCCGCATAAATTGCGGCTTTTTTGTTTTATGTTATCAAGTTCTTGTCAAAACGAAATGACAAGAACTTGATAACATTCCCGATGAATGACAAGAACTTTGTAACATTCCCGATATGATCCTCATTTGACCAGCTGCAGACAAGCAGACAAAATGATCAGCGGCAGTTTTTATTGAACTAACGGGCAGAATAGCGGAAAACATTCGAAAAATAGAAAAGATGGTGTAAGTAACCTTTTCCAGAAAATAGCGTTTTTATTATTAACGACTAAAGGAGGTATTTTATTGTTTAAAAACCTAGTATGGATTGTCCCCGTTTTTGGGCTATATGTTATTTATAAAGGATTTGTAGTTTTATTAACACAAGCTCGCGGGGAATCAATATATGAGCTTGGAATGCTCATACCAGCCACTACACCTTCACTCATAACTTACGGTTCTATATTTGTTCTTGCAGGTTTAGCATTAATCTGTGTCCCCTTTTTATTCAGAAAAATTAGATTAAAAAAAACCTCTTCATTCAACTCCCTTGGTACGATATGATTTACTCACGAATGCTCGCTTATTCGCAGGATTTCGCCCGGTTGGATATAGATGAAAGACAAAGAGGGGGACTCCGTAGTAGACTTCGGCAACTTGAAGGCGCACGGGAATAGAGGGGGGGATTTATCCGTCCCACATAATTCCATTTACTGCACGCATTCTCCACGCCGCCCTTGGAGGTTTTCACTCCCATGTCTTAACGGGTCAGTGCCCTCTCATTCCTTCGTCACGCCTATCCAAGGGGTGGAGGCCGGTCTTGCTAACGGTACGGGTCGGTGCCCTTTGGTTCAATGTATCCGGTACTCCGTGCTTTCTTTGAAATCCTGCGAATAAGCCAAAACTCGTACAACGAAACGGTAAGTATAGGTTAAGCCGCTAACTGGATTGGCATCGTTTTAGGAGGATTGTAAGCTTCGCCGCTACGGGCCATTCCAACTAGGATTCTAGCTAATTTACCACACAACTTCAGCCTTGCTCTTCCCACGACTGGAGTCAACGGTGTCGAGTTCCCGGTGTCCAAATGTCTCGCGGGACCGGATTTCCTTAGGCCGCTGTTTAATAGATTTACCCACGAGAAACAGAACTTTAATCTGAAATGTTTGATGTTAGCTGTAAACAGTGTTATTCTAACAACTCAATGGTAAACTCAAAATCCATGCTCTTCAATACATCTAATAATAGTTACAAATTTAGTTATAAAGAAAGGTAACACTATGATAAAAGTCGATAACTTATCCTTCTCATTTCCGCAAAAAGAACTATATAAAAACATTTCATTTACGTTTGAAGAGGCACAACATTGCGCTTTTATAGGAACAAGTGGCAGTGGGAAAAGTACACTGATCGATATACTGATGGATCCAGAAAGATATATGTTCGAAGGAAAGCTAGAGATGGACCCAACTTGCAGAATCGGGTATGTAAGTCAGTTCTCACAACTAGAC
>NZ_JBFUHJ010000026.1:0-38881 GCF_056402455.1 Paenibacillus sp. P4_A7
CGTCCAATGTATTTGGCAGTAAATGAATTTGATGTCTATCTTCACCTTCGATATAAGGCATACGCGCTCATCTCCTTTGATATAAAGATTCGACAAAGGACATACATTTTCATGCCAAAAAAAAGATTTTTCTTTAATTGTTAGACAGTCTGACGTACGGATCTGTGAGGGCTTGCAGGTCAAACCTACAAAATGGTAGGCCTGCATTCTACTCGACTTCACTTCACGAACACCTTAAATATGGAAATTTCGCGAAGTTCATAAATAAGATATACTCGAAAATACATGCAATAACACAGGGGAGATACTATGGGGACAGTAATGTTATGCTACGTCRAGAAGATGTTTTTTCGACGTGACGATATCTTAAAACAAAATGGAGTCTGGGTCTCTCTAGATAAATGGATAAAGAACGAAGATGCAGTATTGTACCCTGAACGAAAGCATTCGTTGTGGCATACAGATTGGGGGGATTTGGTATATACGGGTGGAGGTTATAGGCTTCATGCAATTCTGGCAAATCAAAGAAACGCATACATTGAGATTCCATATATTAGTAAGCCCAGAGGATTGCCGAATGATGTTTCAGAAGAGATAAGACAAGAGTTTGAATGTGGAGAGTCTCATACGTGTACCTGGTTTACGTTTGACGAAATCTTCGAGTTTAATTGGGATCAAAAGATAGAATATGAGGATTACACAATGGATAACGAATTAGTCGTTGATGTTGTTGATTATAGTGCAAGCGGAGAAGAATTTTTAAAGGCGTTGAAGAGATTAGTACATAGAGATCCATCCCATTATAGAGTTGTAATTATGTTTCATGATTAAGTTAAATCTCATATAGCAATCTCGAGGAAGGCGTGAACATCCGATAACATCGCATTCACGCTTCGGGGCATTAGACTATCGGTCCGTCCGAGGCATTTCGAGGTAGCGGATTCAGGTGGACACACCTTCGTGATTTAGTTTGTCGGATGGCAATCATCATTAAGCTAACGTGCAGGAGTGTTGAAGACCAACCACGAATAATACATTTTCAAACTAATGCAGAGCGAAGTGAGGGAGAGCTAATTTGGAAACCGAAGCGTGGATTCCCTTAATAGATATTGAAGACGATGAGAAAATTTGGGTAGGGACGAAAGTCAGGTTATATAATGTGGGATTGAATGTGAAGGATAAGTCTCTTGATTATTTCGACTATTTGGTATCATATATCTATGGCAACAATGACTATCTCCAATTAACTAACCTCTCTCAGGGTGAAGCTGGAAATATCATTTGTGTTATAAAAAAGGACAGTCCAAATCATTATGCTTTAGGTAAGTCTCTAAAGGAAATGATGGGATTAGAAAATACGTATTTGCTTCTGGAGTAACTAGATGCAGCTCCTTAGACCAAACCCAATTAAGCTAACGGGCAGAATTGCGCAACAATGCCGTATATTTTCGTCTAATTGTTCAGGCAAAGGTTTGAGCCGGTTGATCAGTAGCCTATACTCAGCTTAACTGGCGATTGTTCAACAAATAGGAGGTATGGCTACATGAAGCATCTCAAATTCCTTTTGTTCTTTGTCATTATTTTAACGGGGGTTTTATCAAATATAGAAGGAGCATTAGCCAGTACCTATCCAAGTGCCGTTGCTTGGAATAATCTCCTTTATGGACTCTCCATTGAGGAAGTCGATAACAAAGATATTGGCAATGAGATTGGAAAGATTAAGCGCCAAAGAACTCCGATGCCAAAGAAGAACGGTGAGTCAAATGGAAAACTTGTGGGAAGCTTGTTGTTTGAAATTAAAGGGGCAGACACTCAAGATGTAATAGCAGTTAAGGTAAATGATAAGTTTTTCAAGKCATCCAAATTTGGACAGATTAAAGTTACAACGAATGTACCAGAATGGATAGTAACACTGTCTTTTATCTGTTTCTTGTCCCTTTTAACAATGATTATCGTATGGAGAAAAAGAAGACGAATAGGTTAGTTCATTCCGCTAACGGGTGTACGTTAGTTTAATGAATGACCCTATACAACGAAGAAGGAGCTGCTGCGGCAGCTCCTTCTTCATCTTCACAAAATAACGGTTTTTGTACAGATGTCCCAGTGATTAGTGTTAAGCTAACGGGCAGAATAATTGAGAAACTATGACTTATTTGTTATTATCTAAGTTAGAGATGTGAAGAAAGGGGAATCTATATTACACATGTGGAATACCTTGAAATGATTATTTAATTGGATAGAGACAGTTGCGGTCCTTGATTCTTAAGGATGCGTTTATTTGTCTATCTGAAATCATTCAAGGGATACATGGTGTGGACAATTAAATTCCCATTGCCAAGCAGATACCTTTGTATATCTGCCTTTAGTTATGGGTAAAAATACATCTCTATTGACACAATCATAGCGTCCCTAAATTGGGGGAATTTTAATGAAAAGTCAGTACGAAAACGAAGAAATGCTAACAGGAGGAAATGTCTCAAACGTATATCGTTCGGCAGATACTGTTCGACGCGAATTAAAGCCAGACAGTACCAAAATTCATAAGCTATTAGAGCATTTGGAAAACAAAGGTTTTAGTTATGCACCAAAGTTTTTAGGTATTGATGAAAAAGGTAGAGAAATATTATCATTTATTGAAGGAGAAGCAGGCAATTATCCTTTAAAAGAATACATGTGGTCTAATGATGTTTTAAAAGAAATAGCGAAGATGCTCCGCCTTTACCATGATGCTGTGAGTGACTTTCCATTATCAGACGAATGGAAACCAATGGACAATACTCCAAATAACATAGAGGTTATATGTCACAATGATTTTGCCATCTACAATATTATTTTTAATCATGAKAAACCAGTAGGTATTATTGATTTTGATGTTGCTGCTCCTGGTCCAAGACTTTGGGACATAGCTTATACACTTTACACTTGCGTTCCTTTAAGCAGGCTTTATCATACCGAAACAGGTGAAGCAGTTTATTATAATCCATTACATGATGCCGACCGTATAAAACAAAGAGTTAAATTGTTTTTTGAATCCTACGGTATTGAGGGAATGGAAGAAGATTATTTGGAGATGGTATTGCTACGATTAGAAGGATTATGTAAATACGTGGAAATAAAAGCCAGTGAAGGTGAAATTGCTTTTCAAAAAATGATAGATGAAGGACACCTTGAACATTATCAAAATGAGATTAAATTCATTCGTAAACATGGAAAAGAGTGGACTTAAGGTTGAACTAACGGGGAACGATAGTTGAATAATAAACCATTAATGAGCAGGCTGCGTAGTCTGCTCATTTTATTAAGCTAACGGGCAGAATAACGCAACAATAATAGTTGTGCATTCGTCAGTTAGATATGGATAAAAATGCACAAAAGGGGCTTATAAGATGAGAATCAATATAACACTTATAGTCATTGTACTGGCATTGCTCACGGGCTGTAGTAAAAACGTCGATGAACATAATCTTGCGATCCATGCGAATAAGGAAACCGCCACTAATAACTATGCAGAAACGGCGGTTGTGACAGATGATTCTGAACCGAAGAAGAACATGGGGGAAATTTATCGACTCGCTTTAGACGCTTTCATGCCACTTTGGGACGGGATAACAAATGATATGAAGTATATCGCAATCGACACGGGGAACCTCAACGATATTGCGGATGGAGACCAGGACATGATTTTACGGCATTTTGAACATTATAACGTTGACGTTATGCAAGCGAGCTTAGAGGATTTGGAGAAAGAAGGTCGCCTTTTAAATGGGCGGGCTCGGTATATCGAAGGGGTATTACTCCGAGTCGAAAGTACGGAGATCGCGGAAAACAAAGTCGTCGTTGAAGGCTCCTTATACAAATCAGCAAAAGCTGCGTTAGGTACAAAAGTTGTTGTGGAATTCATCGACGGTAAATGGAAAGTGACCGAAGCAACCAACACATGGATTAGTTAATTAAGATTTCGATGGAGCGATTAATCGGACATACAGATAACGTTGCTGAACTAACGGAGAACTATAGCTTAACAATCACCAGAACGAGGCTGCCGGCATGTAACGGCAGCCTCGTTGAGCTAACTGGCAGTAGAGCATGGAGATAGCCGACTGCCAATTTAGAAGGCTAGGGCAGGAATACAATTTTTTTGCTTGATTACTTTATATCACCAAAAGATCAAAAAGAGCAATTAATAAAACGTGTGCAAGACTATTTTAATTATGAAAAGGGATGAAGCGACTTGATCATTGTGGACCTTCTTTTTTTTCTACTGGAGCTATTCTCCTTAGCTGCTTTTTGTTATTGGGGATTCAATTTGGAGGGTGCTGACCTGTTGACCAGAGTTCTGGTCGGAATCGGGACGCCAGTAATGGTTGCCATTTTATGGGGGACTTTTATTTCTCCGAAGGCTTCAATTCCGGTCCCGGTTCCGCTTCGTTTTATTCTCCAGCTCTCCGTATTTGGGTCAGCCGCTGCGGTCTTGTATGCATCTGGACTTCATAAACTAGCAGCTGTATTCTTAATTGTAGCCTTTACAGAGCTGGTTCTGACGTATACATTGAGACCGTATTCCCTGAAATAACGCTTGGTTTCTAAAACCTGACTTTCATTCAACTAATGAGGAACTACACCGCAGTAACCATTAGGAAAAGGCATCCAATCATATTGGCTGCCTTTTCTTTCTCATCGTGCTGTTCGTATATGGGGTGTGGCTGCTGTATGGCCTATCAACAGGTGCGGCTGTCTGGCGATATACGCAGCAAACAAGGTGCGAATGTCGACACTGTATAAATAAGGGGGCGTCGGAGAGTCCGGAAGCCCCACTCGGTTGTTCAACAAACGGGTAACGATAGCTCAATAAGAACGAAGAAACGGCAGCCGGTGAAGTGGCTGTCGTTTTCTCAACTAACGGGCAGTATAATTGAATAATGCTGGGGGGGATAAACATGAAAAGAGGAATTAGTTTCGAGATTCCAAATGAGTACGGAAGTTTTCTTGGAGATATATTGAAGCCCTTCGATACGACATCATTCAACTGGTATATTGGGGGTGAGGAGTCATATTTCGTGAATGAAGACACTTTAGGGGAGCCACTTTTTCCTGAAGAAGTATACGGTTTGGATGGCGTGATTCTTAAAGGAATCATAGAAAATAACGAGTATTATTTAATTTTCGCAAATGTAAAAGCTTACCCAAAAGAGAAGAACGTAAATGATATTAAAACATACGAAGAGTTCTTAAATAGCGACTGTCAGCTCGTTCTTTTAATCGTTGATAGTGCTTATGTTACGATCTATTGCAAAGATAAAGATTTACTTGAAAGTCTGTATCATAACGCAAAATTAAATGGTTACGAAAATGTCCAGTTCGTAACAGATGAAAATGACGGGCGAACTAGACTATCTGTATGGTAGTAACGTTACTCTAACGGGTACGTTAGTTGAACAAATAAGGAGCAGTATACTATGGCAGCTACTCCCCTTCTTTGTTAAGCTAACGGGCAGTTTAATTAAACAATTCAATTAGAGTATTAATGACTTTTTCGCGATTGATTTGGTTTTATCAGATTTTATCGTATGAAACAGGTGGTAGACACATTAAAATGTCAGGATTTTATAAAGATGTGTCCGTATAAAATAAATACAAGACGTATGGAATGACCTATTATTACTTTGAATACCCCACAATATGCGGAGATGTTAAGTGAAATACCAATAATTAATTATTAAGAGGTGTTTTATGAGAGATCATGATTCAGAGTCCGAATTGGAATGGCCGAACCTTGTAAAAACAAAAGTGGAGTAAAAGCCTGAAAGCAATTATTTCACGACGTATTATGACTAAGAGAGGCGTGATTATAGAAATGAAAAAAATCTATGTGGTAAACAAAACTCATTTTGACATTGGTTTTACCGATTTAGCAGAAAATGTCTTGCACAAGTATTGCCATGATTACATTCAAAACGCAATCACTTTAGCTGAAGACTTAAGAAAAGAGGGCAAAGACTTTGTTTGGACAACAGGTAGCTTTATTATTGAATATTACTTCAAAAACATGGATGAAGAAGCTTGTAAAAAGCTAGACGACGCCATAAAGAAAGGTTACATTCGCTGGCACGCAATCCCGTGTACGTTTGAATCTGAAACTATGACACCTCAAACTTTACATTACATGACTTCAATCTCAAAGAAGTTAGATGCTCGTTATGGATACAAAACAACAAGCGCAAAGATGACTGACGTCCCGGGACATACTATCGGGATTGTTGATGAGTTATATCGTCAAGGAATTAAATTCCTACACATTGGTGTAAATGGCTCGAGCTCAATTCCAGAAGTTCCAGATACATTTCTATGGAAGAATGGCGAAAGTGAGATAATTGTCTCTTATTCAGACGACTATGGTGGCGTAATCGGAATTGATTGCATGGATAACAAGCTGGCGTTTATGCATACTCATGATAATAGTGGTCCAGGAACAAAAGAGAAAATTAACGTCTTTTTGTCAAAAATGGCGAATGAGTATCCAGACTATGAGCTTGAAATGACTTCAATGGATCAGTTTGCAAATGAAATTTGGGAAGTACGTGACCAACTGCCAGTTATTACAGAGGAGATTGGGGACACATGGATTCACGGAATGATGTCTGATCCGAAAATCATTCGTGATTATCGGATTTTAACTAATTACATGTCTGATAACAAAATAGAAAATGATGATGCTAATTTCTATGCGATGTTAGTTCCAGAGCATACTTGCGGAATGGATATCAAACGCTATTTCAGTGACTATATGAATTATGAAAAGAAAGACTTCCAACGAGCGCGTAGTTTAGACCAAATTACCGATCTTGATTTAACCTACGCTTATGGAATTGTTAAAGATGCAACTGTTGGCGAAATGCAATTCACTTATAATGAGTGGACTGATCGTTCGTACAAATTTTATGAGTCTTCATGGGAAGAACAACGCAAGAACGTTGATCGTGCAATAGCTTGTTTGGAGCCTAAAGATCAAAATAACATTAAAAAACTTATCGAAGTTCCATATCATATCTTTGAAAACCAAGGTATTGAATGTGGTTTGGAAGAATTGATTTCGGTAAACGGGTATCAAGTTATGTTTGCTAGCGATGGTTCAATTAACCACTTAGAAAAGGATGGAACACTTTACTTTGATCAGGACAACAAACTCGGGGTTCTGAGCTATACAATTGCTGGGCAAAATGACTATGATAACCTACGTTGCAACTATTTGCGTGAATTACAACATAATTGGTGGGCAATTGACTTCTTAAAGCCAGGAATGGAAATTCAAAAACGCATTCAATTGAATGAAAATTTCACACCACATTTTGTGAAATTAGTTAAGGAAAATGATTCGATTATTGCAACTTTAAAGTATAGCCAAAGAGCTGTGGAGGAGTATGGTGCTCCAAGAGTTGTAAAGGTTAAATATCAATTTGGAGATAAAGTTGAAATTGGACTTTTATTAAAGGATAAAGATGCAATTCGTTATCCAGAAATTTATTCTTTTGACATTACACCACGTTTGAATTCGCCGTACTTAACTAAGATTCGTAAAATTGATACCGTTATTTCACCTTTTGAAGTGGTAGGTCACGGAAATAAGTTGCAACACATGATTGAAGAGTTAATTTACGATGGTAGCGATAAAAAAATCAATATTAAACCTATTGATGCCCCTCTTTTGGGAATCGGAACAAATAACAATCTAAGTTATAACAACAAATACCATCAAGACAACAATAAATTTACGTTTACACTATTGAACACAACATGGGGAACTAATTTCACGATGTGGTATGAAGAAGATATTTTCGCTCGTTTTGAGTTAGTGTTGGGATAAAAATTTCCTGCGAACATAATTCACTCTGTTCACAGGGTAAACGATTATTACACTGGAAATGGGCATACGCCGATGCCTCTTCATCAAAAAAAACAGTTTATTCTCTTATCTAGACTGTTTTTTAGGTACATTTAGACCGTTTAAGCGATATTCCTTCAAGATGTGTTTGATAAAGTATTCTCAGGCTAGGTCATTACGCTAACGGGTAACTATAGCGTAACAATCAACATAACGAGGCTGCCGACATGGAACGGCAGCCTCGTTGAGCTAACGGGCAGTTTAGACGAATAAACTTAGGTCTGAAAAAAGGAATTGGAGCGGCAGTGTGGAATGGGAACTTGTGCAGTATAAATCGCATTCAACCGAAGGAGTGTGGACCCATGGATCGCACACAGATTCCTGTTAGATCGTTCAACCCCAAACGTCCGGGGGCCCTTGTCGGCGTCATGATGACCGTATCGGAATACCTTGGCGTGCTTTACGGAARCATGGCGGAGACGAGGATCGCCGATTCATACGGTCCTTGTGCCGAGTGCGGTGGAACCGTTGCGTCGACTGAGATCGACCACGGGCGTATGATCGCCCCCGAGCTGTCACTCAAGAATGGCGCCGTCCTCTTATGGGCAGGAACGGATTGCGCGCCGGTACCGAGAATCAAGCAGTTAGCGGCGATGCTTGGAATCGATTATCTGAGGCCGCTCGAGGAGCAGGATCCGGGGTTTATTTCCGTCCTACTATATGGGTATGACAAGGAACCCGTTTCGTTTGTACATAATAAGAGGCTCCGTACGGACTATTACCGCGGCTGCGTATCCGATCTTCAATCCATGATCGACGCACGCACAACCAGCAAAGGCAATCTGAGGATGATATCGTTTTTCTCCAAACAAACAGAGTGTTCGGTGTGCCAGGGAACTGGGTTGAGCAAGGGTGTGTCGGATATCCACATCGCCGGCCATACACTAGCTGAGGTCAACAAACTATCGATAGCCGAATTRCTCTCCTTTATTAATTGCCTGCGGCAGTCGATGGACTTGCATGAGTTCGAGATCGTCGAACCTATCATCAGCCATCTCATCCCAATACTTCTCTACTTGAGCAAAATCGGACTTCGGACGCTGCCTCCGGTCATCGCGTGGCGCGGTCTTCCGGCTTTTTCTTCTTGAGCCAATTATTCATTTTGTTGTGCTAACGGGAAACGTTAGTTCAACAAAATAGCCGCTAGCCCTAACTTAATTTCAGGTCAGGGCTAGCGGCTAGTGCAGCTTAATGATTCAATCGAGAGGCAGTTGTTAATTCATCAGATTCTCTATCCGATCGGCACGGATCCAGCACATTTCCTTGATATCTATAGTCGCTTTGAAGTCGTCAATCAAGGTAAAACGATCTTGGAGACTGACCAACGACTCAATACGGAAAATATCTCGCAGTCTATCAAGTCCACCCGAATCGATGTTGAACAACGCAAAAGCGTCCACGTCAAGACTCTTAATAAGTTTCTTTACTTTGTCTTCCTTGCTATGTTCCTTATAGAATTCCTTAAGCATTTTAACCCTAAAAGCGTCTGAATTGGGGTTCACATAGAGCAATTCAACAGCTTCTTCTTCAGGAAACCGTTCTTGTACATAATTCTGTAATTCAATTTCATCTTCCTCATACGAAAAATCGAATGCAGATACATCTCTACTTTTATAAAGGAAGGTGAAACCCCAGCCGTGGTCTACGAAATTATAGAAGCAGGTACTCCAGCAGTCATTTTTATAATATCCTCAGGATAGGTGTCACTAACTTCTGTACCTTCCGAAAAAACACGTCCATTTGTCTTCCCTCCGTTATCGTCATATCATCACTTAAGATGAATATTTCGCTGAAACCTACCTGATCACCTTCATTTAACAAAGAGTATTGCTATAGGTTTGTTAAGCTAACGGGCAGTTTAGTGTAGAAGATGTACACTCTTTACTGTAATACAAATGTACGATATAGTCATAGATATAGGTAATAAATTCCAACTGATGAAGGGATAAAGTTATATGGGAGAACAAATGATTGCTACGCCAATTAAACCAATCGTTCCCGCAGTCTTCGTCTATGTAACAGATTTAAAGAATTCTATTGAATGGTACTGCAAATTATTGGGTTTACTTATTCCAGAGATAACTAGGGATGATATTCATATTTTTGGTTTAAGCGAAAGTCATTGTTCGAACATTTTTTTGGGAAAAAGAGATGTAGTAACTCCTTCCCCTGAGCCAATTTTTAGTTTAACAGCACCTGATAACGAAGCTACCTTTCAATTCCTAACCCAGCTTGGAGTAGAAATTGTACATAGAGAACAAGATGTGATTCATTTCAAAGACCTGGATGGCAATATACTGATGGCTTGCTCGATTTGAATGACCTTGAGTTGGCTAACATTTTATTATCTTATGGGCTGCTTTTGAATCTGACATAATGGTAGCCTTATTACGCTAACGGGAAACGATAGTTGAATACTGAAAGGGTTGCCGCATGTCAACATATGGATGAACCATATTGGAAAGTTGGTTTTTAGATGAGAAAGAAAATACATATTATCGGATCAAGCGGCAGTGGTAAATCATATATTGCCAGACGTCTTTCAAAAGAACTTGGGATTAAACATTATGAACTAGACGAAATAAAATACAGTTTAAGCCCTGAAACTGGAAAGATTTTGTTGGTATTAGTTCTCCTAGAACTAAGATGGGTAATGAATCACATGATGACTATTTTATAAGGCAACCTGATATATACTAAGCTCCCATGGAGATTCTCATAATCAATCTCAGAAATCAACGACATATCCCCCTAAATTTATCGGCGCATTTATTCTCCACCTAGGCTATCTATGTAAAAAAAGGGTATGAGGTGATAACCACCCCATACCCTTTAGTATACTTACTAAGCCTGAACTATTTCGGTATCAATCAATTTGTTACCAGAAATACCCAAGAACTCATATGCTTCTTTAGCCGAAACAATATGATCTTCGTTATAATAGCTTTGAAGTTTAGAAATAAGTTCAGACTCTCGAGCAATGCGATCCATTTGCATTTTCAACATCATACTACAACAGAGGACTGCAACCTTGGTCACTTTCAGCAGAAGATACCCTTGTAAATCCCCCCAGATTTTATTCACATCAGGAGTGAACACGATAGGTCTTCCTGCACGAATCATATAACGGTTATCGACAAGTATCATAACTTCCTCACCGTTGAAGCTCTCAACTGCATTCTTAATTTCAGTTGCCGCAGCTTGGGCATCCTCTACAGTCATATTCTCGCGTACTTGCCAACTAACAACTTTTCTATCTCTATCTACGTGATAAGTAACTTTTTCTGACATTTTCTATATACCTCCGAATGGTAGTTTAGTTATTTGCAACCCATGAAAGTTGCATTTTATCGATTGCATAAACAGTATATTTAATCAGGTGTTTAGCTTCTTCCACCTGTTCTTCGCTCATATTGGACAAATATTGATAAACATTACTATGCTCTTCATCCGCTACAGTGTGTACTTCCCAATAAGTTAGATTCCCTATTCCTGAGTTCTCAAGTCGCTCTAGAACATGAACATACATCATATGAGCAAATTTCTCAGCTGTACTATTAATAATAAGAAGAGACAAGTTATTTTCCATTACAGCTGCAGCTCTGTATAATGCAGAAATAAAGTTTTCTGTTTCATAACTAGGTAGTGTATTAATCGGATCTGGTAGTCCTAGACCGATCATAAACTCGCGAAGCATTTCAGGATGATCTTTCTCCTCTTGATAATGGGTTTCAAATAGATCGTGGTCTTCTCCAGGGAAACGATCCCAACGCACTTTAAGTAGTTCTGCGAAATGATACGAAAGATGATAAAGATGTGAGCACCAGTTTAAATCCGAAGCTTGTACTTGCTGTGGAAAATCTGTGAAGAAAGGGTTAGTCTCCTTAAGACGCTTTAGTTGTCCCTCGATAATTTCATTAATAGATGTTACATATGCAGCTGTAGTTGCAGTTGTAGTTGCAGTTGTAGTCATGTTCTTTCCTCCTAGTAGATTCTCTAATCGTGCTATTATGTTTTTCGCTAGTATGAATGCTTATGTAGGATAAGTATAGTAATGCATCAAGTCTTTAGTAAATCACCTCCTTTTATAAATTTAATAACACTTMTTTAGGAGCATTCTTAATTCTTCTCTATAAAAAGCCCAAAGTTACAGTTCCAACTTTTTAGGCCTATTCGGTAATTGACAAGTGATTCAATAAATTTCTGTTGCTCAATAGGATTATCGACTTCAGGTCCACCTAAATCTTGCTTTTGGTATTCGTGAGGTTGCGGCTCTATACTTATCATCGGCAATTTCTACGCTTAGTTTAATATGCTATTTAAGAACTTTCAATTTTTAAACCCCTAATTGTCTCTAACAATATTTCAGACTCGACTTCCTTTCCTTATATTTAGACACACGAAAAAATACAAAAATAAGGGATGGAGTTTACCTGGTGGTAGTGTTGAGCCTGGTGAAACCATTCATCAAGCGTTTCCTCGTGAATGTCATGAAGAACTTGGAATAGAAGTTCAGGATGTAGTATTAACGGGATTTTATTATCATGGTAGACTCAATGCACAAGTTGGGATATTTCACTGTTTCATTCCAAAGGATGAGGAAATAATACTTAGTTTTGAACTAAAGGAAACCCCGACTTGGACCAAGATGGTTCAAGTCGGGGTTTATTCGTTTGGCAATACTATTTCACTCGTCTCGTGCAGGTCATAAGAAAGAAGCTCTTAAAGTAGCCATCACAAAAATAACTAGAAGACTGTTCAATGCCATTTTGTGACGGCGGCAGTCTTTTTTTGAGTTTCCATGTCCCAATTGGTTCATTATTTATTCGCGAAACGACTCATTTCGTTATTCAAATTGGAGCCAGTGAATACTATACTCGGTTTATATTAACGATGTTTATAAACGGGAGGTACTCATGATGGAATTTATAGATCTATTAGCCAATCCGGACAATGTTGAAATCGAATGGGAAGAGGGATGGGTTCGCGCTTCTTTTCGTTCAAGGGAATGGTATGCAGGTGAAACCGTCATTTCATTTGAATCAATGACTAATCGTATGGCCGTTCGATTAAGTGCAGGCCAGACACCAGTAAGGCGGCTTCATTTGAGATGGAAACGAAAGCTCGATAGCGGCATTCGCGTACTGGGTGATCAATGGGAACGCGGTTATGGAGATTTGGAGTGGAGAGGTCTTGTTGCTGAACGAGAAATGCCATGGTATTTTCTCTTGTCAGGAGGAGGACGGACGCATGGCTACGGCGTAGAAACCGGCACAAGCTCCTTTTGTTATTGGCAAGCTGATGCAGGTGGGATTAGCCTTACGCTTGATGTCCGCTGCGGTGAAGCGGGAGTGCTGCTGGGCGATAGAACGCTCGAAGCTGCAGTAATTGTAACGAGAGAAGGCGAAGAGGGCGAATCGGCATTCAGTGCAGCTACAGCCTTTTGCCGAATGATGTGCAAGCAGCCTCTCCTTCCTGCACAGCCGGTTTATGGAGGGAATAATTGGTATTACGCCTACGGAAAAAGCTCGACTGCAGAAATAATCGCGGATTCGGAGCGCGTATCGGATTGGTCTTCTTCGGTGGATAACCGTCCGTTTATGGTCATTGATGATGGTTGGCAGCTTTGCAGCGGAGGGGGTAGCTGCAACGGTGGACCTTGGCAGCCTAACTATCAGTTTTCCGATATGGAGAAATTAGCTAGCGATATGAAAGGGATTGGAGTTCGACCTGGCATATGGTGCAGACCGCTATTAGTCGCAAACAGTGTGCCTTATCATTGGAAAAGGTTTCGTCATCAAACGGACGGCATTTATTTGGACCCAAGTGTTCCCGATGTACTTGATTATGTAGGCGATGAAATTCGCAAGCTGCATGATTGGGGATATGATCTTATCAAACATGATTTCTCCACTTTCGATATTTTTGCCAAATGGGGCTTCGAAATGGGCGCATCTTTGAGCAATCATGGTTTAGCGTTTGCCGATCGAACGAAGACGACAGCGGAAATTATTGTCGCTTTGTATAAGAAGATTGCAGAAGCATCCGCAGATAGCTTGATTATTGGCTGTAATACAGTCGGGCATTTGGCTGCGGGCTTGGTTGAAATTCAGCGGACTGGTGACGATACGAGCKGCAAAGAATGGGAGCGCACTCGCAAAATGGGTGTCAACACACTTGCGTTTCGCATGTCGCAGCATGATACCTTCTTTGCGGTTGATGCCGATTGTGTCGGCTTGACGAGCGATGTGCCTTGGAATTTGAACAAGCAGTGGCTGGAGCTATTGTCCGAAAGCGGCACACCGCTGTTCATCTCCGCAGATCCAAAGGCGGTTGGCGCGGAACAGGAAGCAGCCATTCGCAAAGCGTTCGAGCGAGCGTCTAAACCGCTGCCGCCGGCTGAACCACTAGACTGGCTTGATGATCGCTGTCCGTCCCACTGGCAGCTCTCCGGAGAGGAACGGCGTTTCGATTGGTATGCTGAGCGCGGCGTACAGCTGAATGAGCGTCCAGAAATTATTTTAAGGTAGCAGTAGGATCGGAGCTGGATAAATGACCTGAATGAGGCTCCACCTCAAGCGGTGTTAAATAGCTTATCGTTGATATATGCTGTCTCCGATATGCGCCTGGGGTTAATCCTGTCCACTTGGCGAACTGCCTAATGAAGCTTTGCACATTCTCGAATCCAATTCGGAAAGCGATCTCTTCAAGCGGTACGTTTCGCATTACAAGCATATGCATCGCTTCCTGCTGTCTAATGATCGATAAATAATGACGAGGCGACATCCCGTAAGCTTGTTGAAACAAGCGGCCGGCATGTCTGCGGCTAATGCCAGTCTTGGCTGCGATGGTTTCAAGCCAATTGCTCGTGGATGAATCCGTTCCCAGTTCATTGAATGTGCTGAGCAGCGCCTCAATTTCCCTAGCGATCCGATCAGCAAGAGGCTGCTCGTTTGGTTTATTGGTGGAGTGTGTTGCTGTTCTGCTGACATACTCCTCCAAATGCACGAGCATTTCGTTACAAAGCATAAAGACGCGGTGAGTAGACGTATCCTGCTTTAAGCAAGCAATTAGTGCTTTGAGCAGAGGGTTAAGATGTTGATTGAGAGGGTGCTCTCTTGCAAACAAATACTTTCCGCTTGATCGAAATGCGTAGAGCAACTTGCTGTCTACATTTTGCAAATGAATGACAAAGCCGCTCATCGACTGCTGCTGCGGAACATGAAAGTCATGCAGCTTCATAGGTGGAATTAGAATAATATCGCCTTCATGCTGTGAGAAGCTTTCATTTCCAATACGTGCTATTTGTTCGCCGCTTAGAACGATATTGATTTCGAGCATGCGATGATGCAGATGCAAATCGCATACGGGACCAGGACCGAATTGGTACGTACGCATGCCGTATAAGAAAAGCTGTTCTTTATAATTGGGAAACGATTGGTTAAGCGCAGGGATAAGATCGCTCATCATAGCTCCTTCGTAAACAAAAATGTTTATACATGTATTATCTCTCTTACAACTGGAATATTGCAATCAAATGACAACCGAGAGGAAGGAATCCATAATGAAAACGATGGCTGCATAAGTATGGGGCAATTGCAGCTGGACATGTTGATCATCATGTAGAATATCTTCCGCATCAAGAGGACGTTCATTATACGACAACTCCTCCGTACCATGGTTCGCTCGAAGACCGCAATCGCCGATTGGGAGAGCTGAAGCAGATTAGAGCAGGCAGTATGCACTATGATCGTTTATTYGACCATGGAAGCCGGGAGCATGATCCATACTTTAGAGGTTCCAGCCTTTCCAGAACCACTCCTGCAAATGTGCCGAGTTATCTCGGATGTTCACGAACTCGTCATAGAAGTAGCAGTAACTGGAAATGTTGCCATAGCGAAGCTAGCAATTGACGTAGATCCGGCTATTGGCAATAAGGAGGCTGCTTATAAAGCATTGGAGCAGATGCTCGAAATTCATGCTGATTTGCTGCCACAGTTCCATTCGTAGATGCATTGAAAGGCCACACGTAAGAGATGATTCCTGCACTGAACGAGGCCATTGAAGAACTTGCGTTGTTAATTAGTTGAAGACATGTTTCAAATCAAAAAGGCAACATTTCGTTCAAATTAGAACGGAATGTCGCTTTCTCTTTATTCTTTTACTTTGATTCTTTCATGAGAGTAATGATTCGTTTGAGATTAACTATGTAATTTAAATTCAGATTTATATGATATTGCTCTTTCTGATACGTTCTCAATATTAGAATTAGACTCAAGCAATTTAATCTGTGTTGTTGTAAATAGGCGTTTGGACATGGTTAAGGTTTACCTCATTCACTGTAGTATTTTTTATTAAAACACAAAAACCCGAAAGACGGGCACTTTTTCTAAAGTGTCTATCTTTCGGGTTACAGTTCAGCTGCGGCAGCTGCTCCCTTTCTCTATAAAGCTAACTGGCAGGATAACATAACCAAATACAACTATATAACTCCATTATATTTGGTGTAATCTTCGGTTGATGAGGATCAAACAGCTCTAACTAGATTTGGAATAAAAGAGAGATCGAGCCTTTTGCATTGGTCGAGGAGGAATACAGTTCCAGATATGAAGAAAGGCGGGGTGTTGATGTGTTATAAAAATGTGTTGACACAAAAGTGATTAGGAACCATACTATGTATATGAACAACAATAATAAAATAATAAATGACATTGACGCTATTCCCTCGCTTGTACAATCCAAGCGTCAGATTGATCGCTATAACCTAGACATAGATGCACAGGCTATACTCGTCGCGTCTAGGCTAATGGCAGCGGGAGCCAAGCTTGGACATGCCTCGGAGATTCATTTCTCCCGATTTGGTTTATCAACAGGGAGATATCGTTTATTGGCAGACCTTGAAGATAACGAAGGAGAAGTGTTGCCTTCGCAACTAGCGGAGCATCTTGGTGTTACACGTGCTACAGTGACTGGTCTTATCGACATTCTTGAACGAGATGGTCTAGTATCCCGGCGATCAAGCTCAGACGATGGCCGTCAGAGATCGGTCATTTTGACGGAAGAAGGAGCGAAGAAGCTCCGTGATATGGCTCCTGAGCATTTCACCCGGCTGGAAGCAATGGTGGGCTTGCTCAATATCGATGAGCGCAGCGTATTTCTCGACTTGCTAGGCCGAGTTACACAAGGCATCTCAGCACTTACGTGCGAACTAGGCTCGAAACCAAAGGGAAACATCAGTAATGAGTAGAATGGGCTAGTGAAGCTAGCCTATTTTTATCCTTATATAGTTAGGACACTAATTATATCTCGCTGAAAGCAATCGTTGAACTATTTCAAAGAAGAAGGGAGCAACTAAATGAACAAGATGAAATACCCGAATCAGACAGATGATGTTTACGGCATCAAGGCTGCTGGTTCCAAGAAAAAGACTTTTGTACTATGGCGTGAAGTTGTAATGGCCTATGCTGCTCCTGCCATCATGGCAGGTATTGGGGGAATGGTCACTGCCGATAGGGGGCTTCAAATAGGGGCGTTGACCACAATCGGCGGTGCATCGGCCTTGATGGCCTTGATGATTGGCCTTTGGTTGCGCAGCCGAGGGGGCCGTATACGATGGATTATAGGTGCACCTCACTTGATTGTAGTAGGGGTGTTCGCATTGGTAGGGTCCTCGTTTGGCCTATACGCCGCATGGCTGACATCTGGTTTAATAGAATTTATGATTCCGAGCAATCACTGGGCCTGGGTCGATCGTGTCTGGATCGATTTCCCGTTATCTGGATTTATTGCAAGCACGATAGTGACATGGCGGTGGCGTCTTGCCGTCACAACTAATTTTTCATCCAAAAGGAGAAGATAAAAATGATAGTTATTATGGGAGCAACAGGTACGATAGGCAGTGCGCTTTTGGAACGTTTGGTTGATCTTGGCGTACCCGTCAGGGCGCTGAGCAGAGAGCCAGAGAAGTTGCGTGATCAGATTGGAGAAAAAGGCCTATCAACTATCGAGGTCGCATCGGCGGATGCTTCCGACCCCGAATCGCTGCGCCGCGCGTTTACAGGTGCTAGCCAGCTCTTCCTTGCCATGTCCAACAGTCCAAGACAAATCCAATTGGAAACTTCAATCATTCAGATTGCCGCCGAATCTGGAATCAAACACATCGTAAAAATATCCAGCCCTGCCTTTGAGCAGAGCTCTCCAGTGGCAGTGGCGGGCTGGCATCAAGAAATCGAGAAAACGCTGAGGGAATCGGGTCTCACCCACACCGTGTTGCGCCCTTATGCGTTCATGCAAAACTTAATGCGCCTTGCACCAACGATCACAACCCAAAATGTTTTCTTCGGCTCCATGGGCGATTCACCGTGTAACTTCATTGACTGTCGCGATATCGCAGATGTTGCCGCAGAAGTTCTGACCAACCGCGAGGTATCAGGCCAAATATATACGCTTACTGGTTCGGAGATTTTCAGTTATCCCCAGATCGCGAGTCGACTATCCGCCCTGCTTAATCGGCCGATAAGCTACATCAACATGGAACCCCAAGTACTACTCCGCAATCTTATCGAGCACGGGCATATGCCTCTTTGGCTCGCGAACCACGTTGTGGAAATTCAAACCATGTCTACGGTGGTGCCAGAAAGTCCAAATGACACTGTGAAGCGCTTGCTCGGCAGAGAGCCACGCACGCTAGACGCCTTTCTGCATGAGTGTGTAGAAAATTTCCGGTAGAGGCGGAGTCCACCTATTTTGAAATTTGTGTCGTTGGCAGCATTTTGTTCCGATCTCAGACAAGTCATTGCGCTAACGGGACACGATAGTGCAATGACAAGAGGCTGCCGGTAATATCGGCAGCCTGTTCAGCTAACTAGCAGAATAACGAGATATAGGGCATCTAGGCAGAGCCTCACCGCAGTATCACCATATTGACCTGATTGGCATGCAAACACTCACGTCACTGATGGTGATTAACGATTCAAATAGCGTGAACAATGATACCTTGCCACATTCAAGTTCTTCCTGTTGGGATAAATCTGAGACTAACAAGTTTAATGAAGAGTTACGAATTATCAATAATTAAGCGTTAGATTGAATTTCAGACAATCATTTCCATACGCGTTTTTGCTTGAAAATCTCTTCCACATAACCGGATAGAGCCACAGGGGCGATGATCATTGGGAATAAGAATATGAAGCCCAACAGCCCTACAAAGCTTTTCTTTTGATGGATGCCAAGTTGTCCCAACGGTCTTTTCTGATATAGATGAAGTAAATAAAAAATGATTAGTGTCACAGGTAATACCAAGATGGAATTGGGTCCGACTACTCCATAATATCCGAAAGCGCAAAGAACTAATCCTGGTATCCAAATTAAGGTAAAGGTCAAGTCAATATAAGGAATGACCAAATCGAGTCCTGTAAAAAAACGGCTTGTCGGGTTCTGGATCTTCCAAGGGGAAACTTGTTTGAGTGCTTCAATCATTCCTCGCGCCCACCGTTTACGCTGCCGGATTAAATGGACGAAAGATTCAGGAACTTCTGTAAAAGCGATGGCAGCCGGCTCAAAACATACACGTCCATGATTCTCGAAAAATTTCCACGTTAGGACGATATCCTCGCCGATGGAATCCGGCCAACCTCCAGCTGCTTTGACCGCATCCGAGCGAAAGATGCTGAAGGCTCCTTGGGCTACTAGGGTAGATTGATAAATACTTTGCATTCGTTTGATTGAAGCGATACTTAAGTAATATTCCCATTCCTGAATGCGGGCCAGAAACGAACTACGATTATTCTGTACAAGCAGAGAGCCAGCAACAGCATGTACGTCAGGGCTTGAGCTCTGCAGCTTTGCAGCTAAAAACCGAATGGCGAGAGGGTGCAAGAACGTATCTGCATCCAGTGTAATCAGGTAAGGAGTGTTTACTTCTTTCAAGCCGCGGTTTAAAGCATTGTGCTTTCCCGGGGTTTCCTCATGAAGAATAATCAGGGACAGTCCCGTCCGCTCTGCGGTTTGCCTGGCAGTTTCCACGGTTCCATCCGTAGAGCCGTTATCGATGAGAATAATTTTAATAAGTCCTAAGTATTCTTGCCGGGCAATGTGTTCAAGCGTTTCACCGATTCCCATCTCCTCATTCCTGGCTGCGATTAATATTGTGATTGGAATAGAAGGGTTCTCTTTAGGGAGCTTTGCTTTCTTGTCCATTAACAAGCTGGTCAGAGTGAATGCACTGATATATCCAGGTAAATAGGCGATACCCGCAATAATCATATAGGCGGCGATCATGCCTGTTGAATGTGATAATTGATGGATCCACGGCTGGGATATCCAGATTACGAATAGAAGCCAACCGATAGCCACCATCTGGCTTATCCAAAATTTCCCTAAATACGGTTCAGCAGCACGTGTAAGTTGTTTGTCATGTCTCCTGTTGGTAATCAATTTAGACTGCATTTTCTCACTCTCCAATAATTCGATTCCAGTAGAGCATTCGGAGAGGGAGGCGAGTAAGAGGGGATACCAGTATAGTAAGTCCCATAATTCACTTTAAATTGTGACGAAAAAAGGAACAAATGAGCCAGATGGTGTCAATAAGCGAGCTAATGATGTAAGTTTGTCTATTACTGTTGATGATGATGAGAGTGGGGAAGGACGGAGCATGGCTATACGTTCATCCGCCTGCTTTTGGACGATCGCATATAGTTTGGTTGTAGACACCCTTTTTGACAGAGGGTGTTTTTTGTTTGGATTCGGACTCCGCCGGAAATCGACTGAATCATCCCGCCAAACTTATCGATTGACAGGTTTATCGCCGCCGGGAGGTCCGCTATGCTAAGGAGGTGGCAGGCAAGGCAGATTCATGGAGGAGGGAACCGAACATGAGAGAAAAGGTTGTGTTGATTTCCGGCGGAGGCTCGGGGTTCGACCAGGCAATGGCCGGTAAATTCGCGGCGGAGGGCGCGGGCTGGCGTCGCTCAGAAGCGGAGGTGAGCTGGCATCGTCGGAGTGGGGATTGAAAGAGTAATACACTTCCGGCTAATAAGGAAGCCGCACTTTCTTTTTTAACAAAATTTTACCGTAAAAGTGCGCTTTCTTGCCGCAAAATGCAACCGACGGATAGTCGGATCGTTCAGAAAAAGGGAAGAAACGAATATGGAAGACAGTTATTTGAATTGACAGCGGTTGAATGAGAAGCGGATTCCCGCTAACCATTGGAAGCCGGCGATTTGTCATGTAGTATAACGAATAATCGGAGGCGATTATGTTGGCGAGAAAAACAATAGCTGGTATTTTATATTTCGTTTTCGTTTTGATCACATTGAACAGTATTGCGTTTGCCCAAGACACCCCAACAGCAGAGATTAGCCTTAAAGACGGAAAGAAAGCGATGCTGGCCAACAACGGTCGTGCCATCTATGAAGTGTTTGTCATTTCCGATGCTGGCGACATAGAACGTAATGCGGCCGAAGAGCTGGTAAATTATTTAACAAAGGTCACGGGAGCCCCATTTCAACTATCGGTTGGCGTCAACCTGCCCAATGGTCCAACGGTGCTTGTCGGAAGGAATGCTATGACCGAAAACCTGATTCCGGAACTGGCGGGCGATACGCTCGGGGAAGACGGTTTCGTCATTCGCAAAACCGGACAATATATCGTCATTGCCGGCAGCCATTCCCGCGGGACGATGTATGGAGTAAATTACTTTCTGGATCATTACGTCGGTCTAAAATGGTATTCCCCGCAGTACACTTTCGTCCCTAACAAATCCAAATTGCTGCTTAACGTAGATAATGATGTGCAGGTGCCACGTTTTGAATATCGCGAAATATATGTCAACGATGGCAACGATGAACACTATCGCGCGCATAATCTGCTGAACGGAAAGTTTTACGGCCGTGTTCCCGGGTCGGAACCGTCGCTGAACAGCTGGTCCAATTATTGGCCGTACGACGTTCACAATTTCCAAAAAATCGTGCCGCAAACCCAGTACCATAACGGCGGACAACTGTTGGCAATGAATGAAGACGTTCGGCGCATAGCCGCTGATAACCTGGTAAATATCATTAACCAAAGGATCAGTGAAGGGAAAGACGCCTCCTACAGCTTCAGCCAAATGGACACTACCTGGACTCCGGATCCGGAAAGTAAGGCGTTTGCCGACCAGCACGGCGGTACGCTGGCCGCTCCCATATTCGATATGGTCGGCGACGTCGCGAAGCGGGTCAAAGACAGGATTCCGAATTCGCGAATTGGCACGCTCGCTTATATGTTCACTGAACAGGCGCCGACCGGCCTGACGGTGCCCGACAACGTGGTGATTACGTTTGCTCCAATCTTTAAAGACCACGGCCGGGCGATAGACGATCCGAAAAATCGGTTTTCCAGAGAAAATGCCAAACAATGGGCAAATATTTCGGATGACATTTTGATGTGGGATTATATCACCGATTTTATGGGCGGCGGCTACTTGATGCCATATCCAAATCTTTATGCGATGAGCGAGACGATCCAGTCCCTAGCTCAAATCCCTGCTTTCAAAGGCTATTTCGGCCAGCATATGCACAGTATCCATGCGCCTGCCAGTACCGGGCTTACTGACTTGCGCACATGGATTGGCGCCCGGCTTCTCTGGAATCCGAATCAGGATTACCGCCAGTTAATCGAAGAATTTGTCAGTGGCTACTACGGGGACGCCGCGCCGTACATCAGCGAGTATATTAAAGTGCTGCACGAAGCGTTTGCGCAGAGTGATTCCAAGCTCACGATCTCCACGCCGATCATGTCTTCCTATCTTTCTTTTGACGTGATGCGCCATGCGGATGAATTGTTTGCCCAGGCCGCGGCGGCGGTAGCGGACAATCCCGAATTTCTGAAGCATGTACAAAGGACGCGTATCGAAGTGGACTACGTTATTTTGCTGCGCAGCGTCGACTTTATGCAGGAAGCCAGGAAACGAAATATCGATTGGGAAGTCGATTTCGACAACCGTTACGCTAGATTCAAAACTTATACGGCGGATATTAAACATTACAAGATCAATGGAAAGATGGAAGCCCTCTATAATCTGTTCGAAATCCGCCGGACTATTCCGCCGGTGCCTGATTTTGTCAAGCATTTGCCCGGAACGGATTGGGTGGATTATCAGGATGACTCTTTCCAGCTGTACGATCCCGTGGGTACGACCATCGTGCAAGATCCGGAGGCTTCGGACAATGCCGCCGCCAGAGTCAAAGGCAGTACGAATGCATGGGCCATTCAATTGCCCAATTATGTCCTGCCGCGCGAAGGTCGGTGGAAGCTGTACGCCAATGTCCGCGTTGACCCTGGTGACGGTTCAACCGGAAGCAAGGCGTTTGACTATGGCATCTATCCGCCGATGGCTAATCGGGCGTCGATGGATTACGCAGGTGTAGCGGACGGAAACTATCATTTCGTCGAATTCCCGTGGATTTACGAGTACGATCCTACGGTGTCAAACCAGTACCTGTGGTTAGCGCCCCCCAACTCAACGGCTATTCAAAATTTATATGTAGACCGTGTCATTGCCGTAAGGCAGTAGCTCAAGTTTTGCGTTTTTCGATCGAGAAGGCTGTCTTGAATTTACATAATGTAATTTTGGGGCGGGTAAGTTTTAGTTTGCTATAGATGGTTAAACTAATGGAGAACGTTAGTGCAATAAAGTGATTAAACCCTTCCATTTCAATTGAACCTAGATCTAATAGGTTTATATTATGGGAGGGTTTCTCTATGTACCTGGGTGAATTATGGAAGCTGTATGAAAAGCCTACTCACTGCAATTAAAAATGCTGGTTGGCGAATGTCGACCTTGAGTCTTTAACATCAGTACAAATGATCGAACTAGCGAATGCTCCTTACAAAGATGAAAATTGGGTAAGGATCGCATATGGTGTTTCCAAATAGACTTTAGATACTCCATTCGGAGCGCTTCCGTACTAAAGGAAAATCGGAAAATTACAGGACTGACGGACTGTCGGCCTTTTTTTATCTTAATGACAGTACCAACAATCGGACATGAAAAAAAGAAAAACACTTCTCTAACCCCTCTCGGGATTAAAGAAGTGCTCAACATACGAACTAAGAGACTCACTTAGCAATTCATTTTCCGAACGCAGTTCTAGTTAGCTGGAAATTCAGGACCGGTATATTCTGAAGGAATAACAATTTCACCTGATTCGATTTTCTCGGCGAACGCTACAATTTTATCCTTCACATCTTGTGGAACAAAAGGTGACAGGGCAAGTCGAACGGCATCCGGATTTTCAAGTCCGATTTTTTTCACTGTATTCGGCTTCCACGTGCCTTCCGTCAAATCTTTAATTGCTCCATATACTGTCAAGCTTGCATCCGAAATCGCAGATCCAATGAAAACATCGGGTGCATCGGCATAATAATCACGAACGTTAGCGAATTGATACACGCCATTCTCGCGTGCCGCTTCCGTAACACCGGAACGAGCCTTATTCAACATAGTAAAGATCATATCCGACCCCGCGTTAATTTGCGCTTGCGCAACACTTTTCGCCAAAGCGGCATCTTCTTGATTGCCTGTAAACGTGGTAAGGAACGTTGCTTCAGGATTCGTGTATTTCAAACCGTCGGCAAATGCTGCGCGTCCCAACAGACCAGGACCTACGCGTGCACCGGAAATATGAGAAACCACATTCGTTTTTGTCAGAAGTCCTGCAGCTGCGCCTGCCAGCCATGCGGATTCTTCCTGTTTTACCTGATAGCTGGACAGATTATCGCCGGTCAAATTCGTTTGTGTATTAACAAATTTTATTTTTGGAAATTCTTTAGCTACCAACTTCACGGCTTCCGAGCTTTGCCCTGCATGAGCAATGATCATATCCGGGTTTTTCTTAGCCAATTTGCGCAATGCATCCGCAATTTGAGCGGTGTCATGCGGGATATTTTCCACAAACGTCGCCTTGATTTTGAAATCCTCTTCTGCCTTCACTAATCCACGGTAAGCAGATTCCATAAAACCGCCATCCTTGGATGAACCTGGAATCAACAATGCGACTTTAGCTTTTTTATTATTGGTGTGTGATGGGTCCTTGCTAGCTTCTACAGTAGACAACCCGGATGAAAATACAAGTGCCATAGCCAAGCTCGACAAAGCCAATTTCGATAGTAATTTTCTCAAGATGTACCCCTCATTTCCAAAAAAGTAGTTTTGTCCGGACAAATCAGAGAATAAACTAGTCTTCATTTTTTGTCAAATTATGCCGAAGAAAAATAAGGGGAATAAACCTAATAATTGCGAAATAACGCCATTAGCAGTTCTTTACTCCCTATATAGACCGTGACAATTGACCTAAATTCTGACATAACGGTATCTAAAGTAGTATTTAGTTTTAGTAAAAAGGTCTTGTATATCCCAAAAAGCTATATTATACTTTGGCCAATAGATATACCCATATCACGAAAAGGCATACTTCTCGAAAGAGGGGGACGCAAAGCTACGGGCCTAAGGATTTCGATCTACGGCAGCCGGGTCACCGAAAATTGGAGGACGTCCATCTCTTTCTTTTGGGGTGGACTTTTTTATTTTACAATATCTTAATGGGGGATGCTTGGATCATGAAATATATTCAGGATTTACGAATCAAAACGAAAATTGGGGGAATGCTTGGACTTTCCATTATTTTCCTTCTCATTATCGGCATTACGGGCTTTTTCGTCATGAACAAGATGGCTAGCAATGCCCGTGCTATGTACGAAGAAACCTTGATTCCGAACAGCCTGGTCGAAGGACTTCTGTTCGGTAATTCGCAAATGGATGCTTTGCAGCTTGAACTGTTGCTGGCGAAAGACGAGGCTATCATTAAGCAAATCCAACAGCAAATTGTTCAGACCCGCGATAAAAATCAGGTGATACGAAAAAGTCTCGAGCAGATCACGTTGTCTTCGAGAGCACAAGAGCAGTACCAAAGCTTTATCGATTTGATCCCTAAAAACAACGAAGCCAAGAAAAAAGTGGATAACTTGGCAGTTGCCAATCAAAAAGAAGCAGCGCATAAGGAATATGTAAATTCGTTCAAGCCGGTCCGTGCAGAAATGATCAAAAGCCTGGAGAACGTTGTTAAGTTCAATGAAGACGACGCAAAAATCTTTTATGAGAAAAGTCTTCAAAGCTCCAAGCTGGCTACATCGATCATCGTTGTCGTTACCCTACTTGCCGTCATTTTATGTTCCTTGATCGGATATGGCATTTCTAACATGATCACAAGACCTGTCCGCACCATCCAGCAATTGATGGCAAAAGCGCAGGACGGGGATTTAACGGTTAACGCTACATACCAATCGAAAGACGAAATCGGTCTTCTTTCAAAGGATTTCAATGGAATGATCACCAGCTTGAGAGAAATCATTGCCAAGATCGTCCTCGAGTCTCAGAACTTGTCTGCAAGCTCGGAGCAATTGGCAGCAAGCTCCGAACAATCCAGCCAAACTACCCATCATGTCGTTGCGGCCATTCAAGACATTGCTGGAGGTGCCGATCAGCAGATGCAAAGCTCTATCGAAAGCGTAAGAGCAATGGAAGAGATGGCGACCGGCGTTAATCGGATTGCAGAATTTTCGGGCAATGTATCCGCAATGTCAATGGAAGCTTCCAAGGAAGCCCAGGAAGGCAATATTTCGATCCAGAAAGCGATGTCCCAAATGGATTTGATCCGAGAATCGGTCAACGGTTCGGCCAAGGTTGTTAACCAACTGGGTATACGATCTCATGAAATCGGTCAAATCGTAGATGTTATTACCGATATTTCGATGCAGACGAATTTGCTTGCATTGAATGCCGCGATTGAAGCTGCAAGAGCGGGCGAACACGGGAGAGGCTTTGCCGTCGTTGCCGACGAGGTTCGGAAGCTGGCGGAGCAATCCAGACAATCGGCGGAACAAATCGCGGTGATCATTCAGCAAATTCAAGGTGAAACTCGTTCTGCGGTTGTCGCCATGGAAAAAGGCAGCATAGAGGTCGAACACGGAACTGTGATTATGCAGGAAGCAGGAGAGGCATTCCGCAACATTATGAATGGGGTGCAGCAGGTGGCTTATCAGATGGAGGAGGTATCTGCCGCATCACAACAAATGTCGGCAGGCACAGAGGAAATTACCGCTTCTCTCCACGATATGAACAGCATTACGGAAGCTGCCTTCTCGAAGACAGAAAGTGTAGCTGCCGCTTCAGAGCAGCAATTAGCTACGATGGAAGAAGTTTCGGAATCCGTGAATGCGTTGACGCGTATGGCTCAAGAACTGCACGATATGACTTTACGTTTTAAGAGTTGATCGCCCCGTTGCCGGAGGCTGTGTAATGAAAAACCGCCGTTGGTTKMAACCAACGGCGGTTTTTAACCTGTCAGCTATTCGTTGTTATGAACTTCTTGATTTTAAAAAAGGGAGACTAATAGAGAATTCTTACACTTAACAGTTATTGAAATCAAGATTGAAGCCTATCGCTAGGGTGCAACTTAGCAATTTGGAGAGATGCATCTGCTGGGCAATGTCGATCCCGACAACTAAATGCTGAGTAGTTATAGCTCATTAAACAAGATGAACAGCAACTGAACTTCAAATAGCCCTCCTAGTCTCTTTATGAGATTGAGGAGGGCTATTTTTTAATTTTAAATTAGAATCTTCTTGTCCCTGAACCAAGAGATTGTTCTGCAATTTGAATTAAAGTTCTTGTGATGTTTCCACCAATAGTACCTGCATCACGAGTTGTCATATTCCCATTGTAACCATCTGGGGACCACTGAATGCCAAACTGTTGTGCTACCTCATATTTCATTTGGTCAAGTGCTGCTTGTGCTTGTGGAACGACTAAACTTTTTCTGCTCATGTATGTTCACTCCTTAACTGGATGTGAAGTTATTTTGTGGATTGTTTTGCTTTTTATACATCAATTATTGGAATTAGAAGTGAAATAAATGAAATGTACATATGGTTTTATACATACGTTCATTAACGTATACCACCTAGAAGGTGAAATCCCGGAAAATATGGTAGTAGTAGGAGTATCTATTGTAGTAGGAATAGAACCTATCTCCAACGCCGAAATGGACAAGAACATGTATCGTTAGCCTTGATCAACCGTACCGGTCTGATTACTTAACCAGCTGGAAAGAATCGTATGGTAAAATGATGGCATCAACGACATTAAACTATCGGGCAGGTTAACGCAACCTTCCCACCTTTAACCATGTCTAAGATAAAAAGGAGGGAAAAGGGGATGAATAAGACTTTATTTATTTCCATTTTTATAGTCTTTATTTTATGTGCTTGTGGAAGTAAAGCAGATACGCAGGGACAGTTTGCGGAAGTGACGTTAAACGACGTGTTGACCGATCTTAATGAAGCAGGTATTCAATATGTCGAAAGGACTGAAACTCGAAATGCATACGATTTTCAAAGAGATAACGCTGAGCGGCAGTTATATCAACTCGAACCAGGAAACTTGACGATATAACCTCATCTTCGTACAACAATGAAAGTTTTCTGTTACTCTAACGGGAAACTATAGCTTAACAATCACCAGGACGAGGCTGCCGATATGAAACGATAGCCTCGTTGAGCTAACGTGCAGGATACTTAAAAACTACAATGAAGAATATGGTAATATATATATGTTCAGGAGGTGGTACTTTGATTAATATTATGAGTATTTCACTCACTGTTATATTTTCAGCTTTGTGTATATTTGGACTTATACAATGTAGAAAGCATTCCTTTACAGCAGGCTTTTATTTCTTTCTTATCTTAATTGCCCATCAAATTTCACCTTATATTTATTCCCCTTTTATTCATAAATACATTGATGCATTGGATGGAGGTAATACTCCCCCGCCGATGGATATGACTATTGGCGAATTAGTGGCTTGGTTTACTCTACTTCCTAGAATTATAGAAGTTAATGCTTTTAGCTTTTTAGTTGTTGGATTATATCGAATGTGGAAATCTAAGACCATCAAATCATAATCATCGCAGTTTAATCCGCTAACGTGCAGGTTAGTTTGGGACGCTTAACTCTCTGTTATAGAAAAAACAAACAGCTTCTTACACTGTTTGTTTACAAAATATCTCAGTATTCTGTCCTTTTTCATYAGTCGCATTACCTAACGACACCCAGTTTCTTGCTTTATAATATTCCGAAGCATGCTCTGTTCGAAGATAGAGTTTTTCGTAACCTAAGTCTCTTGTTATATTTACTAATTGATTGATTAATTTTTCTGCTATTCCTCTATTTCGATATGTTGGTTCAACAAATAGTGATCCCAACCACGGTCGGAGAGAATCTTGGGTTTTCAAGTCATTCTCAAATAATGTAATAGTGCCAGCACATTTGTTATCAAGCAAGGCTATAAGAGTGATAGGAAATGAGTCCGTTTTAGTATTACTGAAATATTCTAGTACTTTCTCTAAGGACATTTTACTATTCGATTTAACTACGAACTCTTTATAAATCCAATTACTAACAGTTTCATGAAATTTCGGGTTATTACATAGATAATCAATCTTCATAAATTCACCTCGATTATTTGTTAGCGAAAATTGTATATTTATTGGACTTATGAAGTCAATACTTGTGACAGAATATTAAGCTAACGGGAACGTTAGTTAAATAACTAACATTGTTGAGCAGGCTAAAGTAGTTTGCTCATTTCATAAACGGGCAGGATAGCTTAGCAACAAAGGAGTTCTGTTATTCGATACGAATTATAAATAGATATAAACTGATAAATTGGGAGTGCTATGAGTTGATAAAGTTGTTTCAGTATAACTGGATGGTAAGAGATGAATGGTTTGAACTGTGCAAGCAAGTCCCAATAGAAGAATTGTTGCGTCATCGAATTGGTGGGGCAGGTTGTATTCTGTATACATTCTTTCACATTTCAGACGTGGAATATAGTTGGATTCGAGGTATACAAGGTAAGCCTGATATCCAAGTACAATTTGAGAACTATCAGACACTCCAGCAAGTAAAGGAACTTTCCGATTCTTGGCTCAAAGAAACACAGGCATTCCTTAATACATGGTCAAGTGATTATGAAAACGAGACTGTGAGCGTTCCGTGGACTGAGGCTCCTTTTACCAAAGGTGAAATCTTGCATCATGTGATTGCCCATGAAATTCATCATATGGGTCAGCTATCCATTTGGGCAAGAGAACTTGGGCTTCAACCAATTTCAGCAAATGTGATTGGACGAGGGTTATTTTAAATAGAAGATTGAACTAACGTTATGTGTATCTAACAATTGGAGGTATAGTTCACCCATCGCTTTTTTTTTATATTTGTTTCAATTGTTTGAGTATGGTTATCCAGATTCTCAAACCTGTCACCCATAGCGTCAAAGCAGACCCAAAACCGATAAAAGTAGACGTCGCAATCAGAGATACATTGCCAAGAGTGGCGTTCATTGGTAAAAAGAAAGTGATAGTCCCTAAAATACAGAGAACTACACCTGTACCATAATAAAAATTTTCTCGAAACAATTGAGCTAAAGGAAAAAAATGAATACCAACAATGATAGCCATGATAGGGAAAAAGACTTCAAAATGATTGATTATGTTACAAATCATACTTGCAATAAAGATCGCAAGACCTTCTAGACCAAAGATCAAACCAAATTTTCGATTTATTTTTTTCCAATGATCCCTTTCTTTCGGTGTAACAGCATTGTTCATGTTACGAGCTTTACCAAAAAGCGAAATGGCTCCGATCAGTAAGATTAATGTCACAATACCCGAAAGAACAAGTAACCATGGAGCTCCAAGTTCATGTGAACCAATAATACCAATGGAAGCCCAAAGCGTTCCAAAAAAAGTCATGAACATTACGCCATTTGCAGCTCCAAAGACAGCAGCCTTCGGCAATTTTACTAAATCACTCATATTAAGCAGACTCCTATAATTCAAATTTTTTATGTACTCTTATAAAATCATGATTTACCTTTTTTGTCTAGATTTTCTAACAAAAGCCATGTTAAATTACAATTTGGTTTGGAGATAGTAACTAAACAAATGAAGCAGGTGAATGGTACATAGATTCGCGTAACTAGATTGTATTGACATGAGTAGGGTTATGTGATGTACTCCATCGTGGTGACCTGGAGTTTTAAATGTCTCAAAAGGAAATTAGACAACAAGCTTAATCTGTAAACTTTTCCGATCTTAAGCCTTAATATAAATATTGTTCTGGTAAATGAAAGTCTTAGTTCCTGGTTCTTTTTTTTGTTTAAATAATATGAGAATAAGAAGGATATTGATCAAAAAGCTAAGATAGCTGAGCTAAATAGAAGATTATATATTGCGGATCTCGCGGCTTGCTAATGGGAGTACTCATTATGAAATTGATTCAAGTATTATTTATAGATAGAATTAAATGAAGAAATGAGTTACTAATCACAAAAATCACTTTCGACTATGTCGTATATCGTGTTAATTTAAACTAGGAGGTTGCAGCTATGGACTTAAAGTTATCTGGAAAAAAAGCACTTATTGTTGGAGGAAGCCGTGGCATTGGTAAAGCGATTGCCCGCCAAATGGCTCTGGAAGGTGTAGACTGTACGATTTGTTCAAGAAACGAATCCTCGCTAAAAATCGCTGCAGAGGAATTGGCTCAGGAAACAAAAAGAAATATCTATCCGATTGTGGCAGATACCATGAATCCTGACTCTATCCTTAAATTGGTTGAAAATGCAGCTGCGGCGATGGGGAGTATTGATATTCTAATCAACAGCGGGGCTCGGGTTGGCGGTCAAATGCCAGAGGATTTTAACAGCATTAAAGATGAACTTATTCTGAAAGATTTTGAAGAAAAGTATTTGGGCTATTTTCGCAGTATCCGTGCTGTAGCACCTTATATGATAAAAAATAATTGGGGACGTATCATTAATATAAGCGGTTTAGCTGCTAGAATAGGCGGCAGTTATTTTAGTTCCGGTCCGCGTAATGCATCTGTTGTCCATTTAACAAAATCCGCATCATTGGAATTAGGGAAGCACGGAATTACCGTCAATGCGGTTTATCCAGGTGTTGTAAGTACGGAAACATTTAGAGAACGGGTTACTGATGAGGATGCTTTACGCCAGTTAGAGGCAATGAATACACTCGGTCGCTTGATTACAGCGGAGGAAATTGCTAATGTCGTTACCTTCCTGGCTTCACCTTTGTCGGCATCGATTAGCGGCGATGTCATTTCGGTAACCGGCGGCATTGGAAATTCCGTTTATTACTAAAAAGTTAGTACGATACTGTTAACTCAGATTATCAATAATACTATATTGGGCCTTTTGAAAAAAAATAGTATTTTAGAAAACGAGACTCACTATAATTTGAGACGTTTTTTTGTTTTTATCGTTGTGTGACTTGGTTTTGGGGACTTTCACTAATAAAAGTAATGTTTAACCAGATTCACATAAATGAAGATGCTATTCATATTGAATATTAGAAAAAAGATCAGAGCAAAAGTTGACCCGAATAGGAGACTCTGTTGCTGTGATGTAAATATCACCTGTTTATTTACGACCTATTCCGCCCCTGCAAAACTCGAAATCCGGGGTCATCACCATACACATTGTCATGAGATAGAGGAAGCCTCGGAGACGGGGTCGACCACGAATGATTGACAACAACCTGTCAGAGGACAAGAACTTGTATTCATAGCCGATTTGATGATTGTCTAATAAACGGAAAGAAGGGAGGGGGAACCCAACGGTGGTTTAAAAAGGCTAATCGGCATCGGCAGCCCATTAAGCTAACGGGCAGGATTGCTTAATAAAGGATATCTTGATTTTTGTTACGAATTAATTAAGTTGTTTTCTTGTAATTACACGAAGGAGTTGTTATTTATTACACGTATTTGTCTAATAAGGCATGGTGAGACTAGTTGGAATATTGAGAGAAAAGCGCAGGGACAAAGTGATATTCCACTAAATGAAGCTGGTAGATTACAAGCAGGATTATTAGCGAATAGATTGAGACAGGAACAATGGGAGCATATCTTTTCAAGCGATCTTTCACGAGCAACAGAAACTGCAAATATTGTTGCTGAAAAGTTAGGTTTGATTGTTCAAACTGATTTGCGATTACGTGAAATGTACAAAGGCGAGACAGAAGGTACTACGTTAGATGAACGAATAGAGCGATGGGGAGATAGATGGGAGGAGCTACCGCTTGGAATCGAGGATGAAGTATCAATAATCCATAGAGGAACTTCGTTCATCTCGGAAATTGCAGATTCTTTACATAATAAAAACATACTCGTAGTGAGTCATGGAGCATTAATAGGTCTTACAGTGAAAAGTTTAATATCCAGTGCCAATATAGAAGTGCATTTTCAAAATACCTCTATAACAATAATCAACTATAACGGCTCTGATTGGGAGCTTGAGTTGTTTAATTGTGCAATGCACATCGTTTAATAAGACTTGCTATTAAACTAAACCCTTAAAACCGAGGGACGAGGAACGTTAGTTCAATGAAGGACTCTATACAAACGAAGAAGGAGCTGCCGCGGCAGCTCTTTTTTACATCTTCACAAAATAAGAGATTTTGTACAGATGTCCTAGTTATTAGTGTTAAGCTAACGGGCAGGATAGCCGAATCATCTCGCGAATATCATTAAGCGGTGGATATAGATATTAACTAATTAAAGATTCGGAGGAATCCTTAGTGAATGGTTATGTTGGAATCGAAAAAATCGACCCGATTGAAAGACTAAAACAGCATGAAATTACAAAAATACTTTGGCAGACAATATGTGAAAAGGGAATAAGAAAAGGAGACAAAGGACGTATTAAAGCGTATTTAGTCTCTAATTTGTATGAACAAGCAAAAGGGTTAGAGGCACAATTTAAAGCTGAATTTGAGGTAACCATATTCAAACAAGATGAGGGTTCAAATTACATCATAGAAATTAAAACTCCAGTTTGCAGATTGAATAATGAAGTATTAGAAGAACTAGCTGATATATTGATGATTTCCGCAGTTGATACGAATACAAAATTCGATGGGTTTGAATTAGATATTAATGAAGTTAAGAAATTAAATACACCGTGGTGGAAAATTTGGTGACAAGTGAAAGTTGAGTCAGGATGAACAAGCATGTATTTAGCTAACGGAGAACGATAGTTGAAAAAACAAGTAGCAGTTTGCTGCGGCAGTGCTACCTTTCTTTATTAAGCTAACGGAGGATAACGAAACATTTGAACTTTTAAAACGTCCAAATAAAAGGAGGTGGTTAAATGGTATTAAAGGGTAAAGTGATTAAATCTTTGTTAATGTGCTTTTTTGCAATAACAATCATTCTTAGTGGTTGCAATAGTTCAAAATATGGTGAGTTTATCGAGGAGTTAAAACCCCAACATAGTAATTATAAGTTACATCTGTTTTATCATAATGGGGATACACCTTTTAATGAGATGGATGAGGTGCAAACTTTCATACATTCTAACCAAGTAATTCTGGAAAACATTACGGAAATGCAAGGTCACCTTTACAATAAGCAACTGAGTAAAAAATTTAAAAAATTGGACATAGGGACGTACCCGATGTATGTCCTAATGAATAAGGATGGGTTTGTTTATAAATCCCCTTACTTAAGTGAGATAAAAGCATTTATCAAAAAGGAATTGAAAGTCACGGGAAGTTAAACTAACGGGGAACGATAGCTCAGTGCGCCACGAGGCGCTGTAAGTTGAGGCTTCTATTAGAAGTGAAGGGTTACCTCATGCCCTATCAGGATAGGATGGCATGCGTCGGATTTGAGCAAATCCGGGGTGTGAAGCCCATCCAACAATGTACCTGTGAGGAAAATCCATCTTTCCAAGAAGCAGGGCTAGCCTCTATGACCTGCCATGTGCTGAAAGTGATACATAGCAGATTAGAAGTAAAATATGAGGAGGAACTCAGAATGAGTGAACAAGAATTACGAAACCAACAGAATATGAAATTTACATCGCACGTTTTGATTGTGAAAGATATGACAGAAGCACAGGAATATTACAGGAATGTATTGGGGTTTACAGTCGATGGCGAGTTTGTTAATCGTGAAGGGGTTCATTTTTTATTTAAGGAAAACAAGACAGAAGGAGTAGTACGTCCTAATAATGATATTGGGACGGTACTAGATACTTACGTTTGGGTTGAAGACGTAGATTCCATTTATGAGGAAATAAAAGCAAAGGGTGCAAATATTATTTTCGGACCCCAAAATATGGATTATAATATGAGGGACTTATTAATTGAAGATTTATATGGGTATAGGCTTTGTTTTGGAGGACCAATTAAAGACAAGTGACCGATTTAAGTTTGTTGAGCTAACGGAGAACGATAGTTCAAGTCAAACAGAAGTGAGATTTGGATAATAGCTTGCAAGAAAGGAGGCGCCTGAGTGAGAGTGATCGATTTGTCGTTGCCGATTGCGGACGGCATGCCCGTTTTTCCTGGCGATCCTGAGGTAAAAGTCAAGGTAACGCACACATACGAGTGTCACACCTGGGAGCTGCGGCAGCTTTCGATGGGTAGCCATACCGGAACACATGTGGACGCGCCTTCACACATGCACCCCGGTGCCCCGACATTGGATGAGATGCCATTGGAGCGATTTTTCGGAGCATCGCGCGTAGCACGGATCGAAGACCCGAATTGGCCGGAAGGGCGGGGTCTGTTTTTCGCCGATACCGTCGGGCTAGAATGCTTTGACCGACTCGCAGCGCTGCGACCACCGTTCGTCGGCGGCGAACTGTCTGAAGAACTGGAGCGGGCGTTGTTGGAAATCGGAATTGTGACGTATACGGGGCTGCAGGGTTTGGATCGTCTTCCCGGCGGAACCGACTTTATGTTTTACGGATTTCCTCTGCGCATCGTCTGTGGCGACGGGTCCCCGGTTCGGGCCGTTGCGGTGGTAGAGGCTGAACCGGCTGGGCTTGGAATGAACGCATAAAATGTCTTAGTGGAGACGATAATGTGGAGCTGCCGAAAGGACAGCTCCTCTTTGATGTTTCATTGAAGTAACTGGCAGTTTAGAGAAACTTTCCAATCAATGGAAGCGTCTAAAGATAAAATAAGAAGGAGGGATCTGTTTGGTGTTGATTTAAAATAAAGTTTGATAAGACCCTGTATAAATATAGGGTTTTTCTTTTGACTCGTAAACTCCAGTTGTATTATTCAATTAAAGGGCCATATTGTGGAGGATATTTCCTAAAAATAATTGGAGATTTTGTTAAAATAGATGGAGATTGTGAAGGACTGTACTTAAACTATAGGGGAAGGTTTGCTGAAGAAGGAAATAAAGAGTGGGAAAGAGAATAATTAATATGTAATTTTTGAAGCAAAAAAAAGGATTAGGGATAATGAGGGTGGAAAATGGTAGAGTTATTTGGATTGATTCTTTTATGGGGAATCCCAGCACTATTATTATGGAGCGTTGTTTTAAGTATCATTCATATAGCTAAAGAGCCTATATCAGGACAATTCTTAGGGCGGACACTGACGTTTATTGGCGCCATATATTCCTATACTGTCAGTTCGCTGGCTTCCTGGTTTGGTCTTATTTGTATAATTTTAGGAATCGTCGGTTTTACAGAAGATGCGATTTTTGGCCCGATCATGTTCATATTATTCGGCGCATTTATGGTGTATAACTTTTTCCCGCGTAATAATATGCCAGAATAAATAGAAAAACAATCATCTTTCATTTTCAGCCAATAATAGTAAGGCATACAAGATAAAGGCAGCAATCATAATAATTATCTTGATCTTCAATAAAATGGCCGGAGTATTTAGGTCGTCATATTCCCTTCCTTTCACACTTAATTGACCTATATAAAATGRTCGTCAGTCTTTCGTTTTACTAAACAACCACCATTTGATATATTTCGACAAGAAACTCTCCCTTTTAGCGACATGAAATACCCGATATTGTTGTCTTAACCCATTTTCTGTGCCGCTTTTGAATTAAAGTTTTATCCAACTATATACAGGTGAAGCGCTGCAGGAGCTCGGCGTATCGGTGCCCGAGGAGGTATCGGTCACGGGTTACGACAATATTGATGACTCTTACCGGATGACACCCGCTTTGAAAACCGTGCATGTGCCTAAGGAAGCGCTTGGGAAACGTGCGGTTGATCGGCTTATCAGCCGAATCGAGAGCAAGCAGGAACCGATGGAGAAACTTCTGGTTGCGGGAGAACTGCTTTATCGGGAGTCTACGGGGCAGGTAAATCCAAGTTTTACGAGGTAGCAGATAGAGAGAAGAGAAGACTGTCTAGAAAGGCTGATTGCCTTTTTTGGAGGGTCTTTTCGTTTTATAGGTGGTGAGATGCCATAACTGCGCGGTGAAGACAGGCGCTTTATCTTTGCACCGGATAGCCGATTCATCTTCGAAGATTAGAAAATTTTCACAATTGGCTGCGTACGCTTACCCCCACAAACGACATTATAAATCCGAAATTAGTTTAATAACGAAAGTGAAGGGAGCGGCTCATGAAACACTCGAAAGCGGTAACGCTTATAAGCCGGATCTACCAAAACCAACATCCGTTATTTGATTCCGAGGAGACGGCTAAAGCAGCAATTGACGATATCGATATTTTCCAAGTCGCTCCCCAAGTTTATTATTTATTGAAGAGCAGCGGCTTATTGGAAGCCGTGCCTTCCGAGCACCGAAGCAGGCTTAAATCGGGCGTGGATGCTGTTTTGTTTCAAAACATGCTGATCCGCTCCGAGATGTACAAGCTTCTTGATGCGTTTGAGCGTTCAGGAATTCAAGTGATCGTGCTGAAAGGCATTCGGTTGTCTGAACGATTTTTTGGACATTTTTCGGGCAGGGGAACATCCGATATCGATCTACTTGTACGTCCAGAAGATTTGGATAAGGCGGTTGCCCTATTGGAGCGCCATGAGTTTATCCGGTATATAGAAGACGATGCGGATCATTTCCATATGCTGTTGAATAAATTTTATGCGAATGAGGATTTCCCGCTGCTCGGGGTAGAGCTGCATTGGAATATTTTGCGCGAACATGTCTCGGATACCGATATGAGCAGCTTTTGGATGGATGCAGAACCGATTTCTCCCTATCAATTGGTGAAGGAGCTTTCGGCCAAGGACACCTTTTACTACCTATGCCTTCATGGCTATAACCATAATATGTTATCACTGAAGTACGTTATCGATATTTTGCACGTCCTGAGATGCTGCAGCGCAGAAATAGACTACGGCCAGCTCTTTGCACAGGCAAAGAGTGATGGGAACTATGCCAAAGTACTAATTGCGCTGACAATTGTCTATGACTTGTTTCCCGAGCTGCATGAAACCAAGCCGCTAAACGTACGGAGACGCTGGCCTCTTTGGAATATCGAACTGATGCGAAATGCCCAATTCGGGATCAGAAACTGGCGATTTTATGGCTTCCATCTATTTTCTGCCTTCGTCGCCTACGATTCGGTTAAACAACAGTGGGCGCATCTGCGTTATTTACTGCTGCCGCCAAGAGATTATGCCTTGGACCTATTAAAGTATGCCAATAGATCAGACGTCCCGGATTCGAATGAGCCGATGATCAAAATCTATGCCAAAATCTATAAGAGAAGACTCCAATTTTGGATTCGAACCATTTGTGCCAAACAAAAGAAGAATTAAATCGAATATTCTCGTTTTAAATATACAAAAAGCAGGTATTAATACATTTTATCATAGTATTATTTTACTAAATTTTATAAATATCATTGACTTTCACTATAATATGACATAGATTCCTTGAAAGGAGGTGAATGAAATGAAAAAATATGAAGCTCCTAAAGTACTTACGCAGCATACTGTCGAATTTGGAACAGCAAGACCAAGCGATAAAGTCGGTGGCTACGAATGGTGCCAAAAACGTAATTTTAAACCGATGTTTTGCAAGCATTATATCGG